>NZ_JBNMHC010000202.1:0-4041 GCF_050872565.1 Butyricicoccus sp.
ATATTATCCGATCAGCGCATTTAATAAGATTCGCTTGGAAGCGCCGTATCATGCGCTGACCAATGGCGGACATTTCAGCTATGTAGAGCTGGATGGCGATCCGACACAGAATCTGGAGGCATTTGAAGCGGTTGTCCGGTACATGAAGGAATGCGGCATCGGATACGGCTCCATCAACCATCCGGTAGACCGTGACCCGATTTGCGGCTACACAGGTATTATTGACGAGGTGTGCCCGCGCTGCGGACGCCGTGAGGGCGAAGCTGTCAGCATTGAAAAGCTGCGGCAGCTCGGTGTATATAAGAATTACAACAGCGATACGATTGGCTATCACGGAGATCTCAACGAAGAGAGAGACCGTCAGCCGAACCCGCTGCATGAGATATAGGAGGACACGAAAATGAACGAACTGAACCATGTAACATACAATGAGAAGGGCGAAGCCATGGTAGGAGAGGGCGTTGGCTTTGAGCGCATTCGCCGCATCACCGGTTATTTGGTTGGCACGCTCGACCGTTTTAACGACGCCAAGCGAGCAGAAGAACATGATCGTGTCAAGCATGATGTGCGCCGCGCGGCATCCGACCGAAAGAGTGCCTGAGCAAGATGAAGGATGAACTTCTTCGCGTTGCCGGAGTCATTGACGAATCAATCGTGGATGGCCCCGGCATCCGCTTTGTTATCTTTACACAGGGATGTCCGCATCATTGTCCGGGATGTCATAATCCGCAGACGCATGATTTCTCCGGTGGAGAACAGGTGCCATTGTCGCGGCTGTATGAGGACATCATGGAAAATCCCTTGGTATCCGGCGTGACGCTGTCCGGCGGAGAACCGTTTTGTCAGCCGGAGCCGCTCGCAGAGTTGGCACAAGAGCTAAAGCGTCATGGCAAGCATATTATGGCGTATACCGGCTATACATGGGAGCAGCTGCGCGACAAGCAGGATGCGGCAATAGAACGCTTGCTGGCGCAGTGTGATGTTCTGGTTGACGGACGATTTATCGAGTCGCAGAAGGATATGACTCTGCGATTTCGAGGAAGCAGGAATCAGCGTCTGATTGATGTGCAGCAGTCTCTGCGGGAAAATCACGTTGTGCTTGCTGAGATGTAAAGAAGTCGCTAAAAAATGTCAAAACCGTTGTGCAAATTGTCAAAAGACTATTGACAATTTACCAGTTGATATTATAATAAATGTATAAAGTACAATTTCCAACAACGGACAGAACATATGCTGTGTGTGATAAGGGGAAAGATCACATACAAGATTCTGAACGATGTATCTCGGCATTGGATATGTGTCATTCGGGTATTCAGATCCGAAATTTGCACGTGGTAAGCTGTAGAAGGAAATCATGTGAGACGGTACTTTGTTGTAAAAGAAAGGCCTGTTCCAATGGAGAGTGGAACGGGCTTTTCGCTTGCTTGAAAAAAGAGAGAAGAAAAAGCCGATGGCGATTGCCATCGGCTTTGCTGTTTGTATACAGAAACATTATCTGCGGTTGGAAGATCTCCAAATCTTGAGCTTTTCTGCTTCCTTAATCAGCTCCTCGCGGAACTGCGGATGAGCAACAGAGATAATTGCCTCTGCGCGCTCCCAAGTGGACAGACCCTTCAGGCAAACCTTGCCGTATTCGGTAACAAGGTAATGCGTGTTGGTGCGAGTATCCGTAACGGTAGAGCCCGGATTCAGTGTCGGCAGAATACGGCTCTTCAGCTCGCCGCTGCGCGTGGTGAAGGTGGAAGAGCAGCAGATAAAGCTCTTGCCGCCGTTGGACAGATAAGCACCGAGTACGAAGTCCAGCTGACCGCCTGCGCCGCTGATATGCTTGGTGCCTGCGGACTCTGCGTTGATCTGACCGGTCAAGTCGAGGTCAACGGCGTTGTTAATCGAAATAAAGTTGTCAATCTGCGCGATAACGCGTGTATCGTTGGTGTAGCCAACCGGTGCGCTCATCAGAGCCGGATTGTCATCCATGTAGTCATACATCTTCTGGGTACCTGCACCGAAAGCAAATACCTGACGACCCTTGTCAATGTTCTTCTTTGCACAAGACAGCTTGCCAGCGGCAGCCATGTCTACAAAGCCGTCGACATACATCTCGGTGTGAACACCCAGATCCTTCAGATCCGACTGCGCAATCAGAGAGCCGACAGCATTCGGCATACCGCCGATGCCCAGCTGCAAGCAAGCGCCGTTCGGGATTTCCTCTACAATCAGCTTCGCTACGGTCTCGTCAATTTCAGACGGAGCACCGCCGCTGCCCATCTGACGAATCGGCGGGTTGTTGCCCTCAACGATCATGTCTACATTGGTGATGTGCACGCCTTCTTCAAAACCGCCCAAGCAGCGCGGCATGTTCTTGTTGACTTCTACGATGACTTTTTTGCCGGTCTCGCAGACAGCAGCCAGATGCGATGCGTTCGGACCAAAGTTAAAGTAGCCGTGCTTGTCCATCGGTGCGACCTGAATCATGACAACATCCGGCGGACAGATGCTTTCGCGATACCAACGCGGCAGCTCGGAATAGCGCAGCGGGGAATAGAACGCAATACCATCGTTAATCATGTGGCGCTCAATGCCGCTCATGTGCCAAGAATTCCAAGAGAAATGCTTCTTCGCATCCGGAACCTGTGCAATGGCCAGCGGCTCCAGCAAAACGCCGCCGCGAATGTTGACGTCTACCAGTTCCTCTGCGCGAGCAGCCAGTGCCTTGTCCAGCTCTACCGGTGTGCCGGTGCACCAGCCATAATCTACCCAGTCGCCACTCTTGACGACCTTTGCTGCCTCTGCGGCAGTTGTCAGCTTACTATTATATAGTGCCTGATAATCCATGTAACAAAGTCCTCCGTTTGTCAATGATACTCAGAATGAAACAAAAAATTGTTCAAAACATACAAAAACCACTTATATCTAACCTATTGTATCAGTATCTGTCGCATTCGTCAAGAACTTAACAAAAATTTGAGCCAATCGCTCTTGTATTTATGCTGGGAGTGGAGTAGGATGGAAAATGGACATTTTAGAAAAAGAGGTCAAGTGATGAAACAAAAAACTTGGATTGGTTTGACGCTGCCTGCGCTGATTTGTACGCTGCTGTGGGGCAGTGCTTTTCCGGCGGTGAAGTCGGGCTATGCGCTGTTTGGTATTGGCGATGAGGCGGCGTGTAAATTGTTTTTTGCCGGCTGGCGGTTTATGCTGGCGGGTGTTGCTGTATTGATTATTTCCGTGATTACGAGCCGGAAATTGGTTGTTCCGACCAAACAGCAGTGGCCGGGCATTTTGCTGCTGGGACTTGTGCAGACAACCGTGCAGTATGTGTTTTTTTACATTGGTTTGTCGCACACAACGGGTGTCAAAGGCTCTGTGATTTCCGCCATGGCAACGTTTTTTGCTGTTGGCATCTCGCACTTTTTGTTTGCGGATGATCGTCTGAACACGACAAAAAGTGTAGGCTGCATCTTGGGCTTTGTCGGCGTACTGCTGATTACGCTCAGCTCGTTAGATGGTTTGGGCGGCGGTATCTCGCTGACCGGTGAGGGCTTTATGTTTATCGCGGCGGCAGCTTCTGGCAGCGGTGCGGTTATCAGTAAATTTGCCGCTAAAGGACAGTCTCCCATGGTTGTCACGGGCTGGCAGCTGACGATTGGCGGCGCAGTATTATTGCTGGCGGGCATTGTTGGCGGCGGACATTTTCAGACGGTTTCTCCGCAGGCGTTTTGCCTGCTCGGCTATTTGATTTTTCTTTCTGCCGCGGCGTTTACCATTTGGACTTGGCTGCTCAAACGCTATCCGGTGGGAAAGGTCTCCGTGTACAATTTCTTGGTACCGGTGTTTGGTTCGCTGATGTCTGGTGTGGTGCTCGGCGAAACGGTATTTACCATGCGCAATATCCTGTCACTGCTGTTAGTATGCGTCGGTATTGTACTTGTCAATCGCAAAAAAGAGCAAAACTAAGAAAAAATCCGGCTATTTCTCACGAATAGCCGGATTTTTTGCTTATTGACAGCCAAATTTCTGTGCATAGGCGCGGTACTCTTC
>NZ_JBNMHC010000203.1:0-4017 GCF_050872565.1 Butyricicoccus sp.
CTAGTTTCTTCGGTTGTTTCTATGCTCTCTTTCAGTTCGTTAGACAAAATGTTCCTCCTAGTCGGAATCAAAAAAATCAGTACATAAAAAGAAAAGGCGGGAGAGAAAACCCGCCTTTTCTAAGTATATCCGCTTTTTGTCAAATAGTCAAATAGATTCTATTATTCCGTAACAGAAATGACAGATTCCATAGTTTCCACGGTTTTGCATGACATTTCTTTGGAAATTCTGCGCGAGAATCCAGTCAGCGTTTTGCCCACGCCGATTTCCAGTGCTGTGTGGTATCCGTCTGCAATCATCGTGTGAATCAGATGCTTCCAGCGAACGGGGGAAATCATATGCTGCTCCAGATGTGCCGGATAATCCGTCGTATCAAGCAGAGCGCCGGTCGTATTGGTGTATATCGGCAGCGTTGGCGCATGGAAAGTCAGCGTCTGGGCAAATTCACGCAGTTTCGCAGCAGCCGGAGCCATGAGAGCCGTGTGGAATCCGCCGGATACAGCGAGCGGCACAGCACGGCGGGCACCGGCTTCCTTGCACGATGCGGCAGCAGCTTCTACGGCAGCGCGTTCGCCAGCGATGACCAGCTGACCATCACAGTTATAGTTTACCGGCAGAACCAATCCTTCGGTCTCTGCACAGATGCGTTCGACGACTTCATCCTGCAAGCCGAGCACAGCAGCCATACAGCCGTCTGTCTGGTTAGCAGCTTCCTGCATCAGCTCGCCGCGGCGGCGAACCAAACGCAGACCGTCTTCCAGAGACAAAATGCCGGAGGCTGTCAGAGCAGTGTATTCACCGAGAGAGAAACCGGCACACGCCTGTACCGTCATGCCGCGCTCCTGCAAGGCGCGCAGCGCTGCCATCGAGCAAGTAAAGATGGCAATCTGGCTGTTTACCGTGCGGGACAGCTCTTCCTTTGTGCCGTTGAAGCATAGATCCGAAATCGAGTGCCCGCAGACGTCACCTGCCTGCTCGAAAATCTGCCGTGCACCTTCGCTGTTTTCGTAAATGGTCTGTCCCATGCCTGGATACTGTGCGCCCTGTCCAGGGAACAATGCAACTGCTTCCATTTTATTCAACCTCCTGTACAATAAGTGTGCTTTATTCGATGTTTTTGCCAAAAGTGATTGACAACTTGGGTGTTCTCAATTATAATAAACTCTACTAAGTTTGTCAATCTAAATATTTTACACGCTTTTCGGCCGGTATATCGGCTGGCAGGCAGAAGGGAAGTGACGGTAATCGGCACGATTTTAACAGGAACGGGCAGCTTCCTTCCGGAAACTCGTCTGACAAATCATATGCTGACGCAGATGGTTGATACCACAGACGAATGGATCGTTTCGCATACAGGCATTCACGAGCGGCGCATCGCAGTGAATCAATCGGTATTTGATATTGCGCTGCCTGCGGCACAGCGGGCGCTGGCGGATTCTGGATGTTCGCCGGAAGAGATTGATCTCATTATTGCCTGCACGGTAACCCCTGACAGTTTTACACCATCGCTGAGCTGCCGGCTTCAGGCTGCGCTCGGTGCAGACCATGCCTTTGCATTTGATCTCACCGCCGCCTGCTCCGGCTTTGTTTATGCATCGGACGTGGCAGACAGCTTTTTGCGCAGCGGAAAGGCAAAGCATGTGCTGATTGTCTGTGCGGAAGTCTTGAGCCAAATTATGGATTACACCGACCGCACGGTTTGCTGTCTGTTTGGCGATGGCGCCGGTGCGGCAGTGTATACGTGGAGCGACACGGAAAACAGCGGCATCCGCGCATCGTTTATGCGCTCGGAGGGCGCAAAGGGCGACGCTCTGCTCGCGCAGGCATTTACCCCGTGCGACACACTGCATAAACAGGGAAAGCAGCAAATCGCCTTTTTGAAGATGGATGGTCATGCTGTCTTTCGCTTTACTGCCAAGGCAGTTCCCAGTGCCATTGATGGCGTGCTGAAACAGGCGGGCATGGATATGAACCAAGTCGATTGGGTCGTTCCGCATCAGGCAAATGCCCGTATTTTGGAGATGGTCTCCCGTCGATACGGCGTGCCGATGGAAAAAATCTTCAGCAATTTAGATATGGTAGGCAATACATCGAGCGCCTCGATTCCGATCTGTTTGGATCAGATGCGGCGCGACGGAATTCTGCTGCCGGGACAAACAGCAATTTTTGTCGGTTTTGGCGGCGGTTTGACGTATGGCGCCATTTTGATTCAGATGTAAGGAAGGAGAAGCGAATGCGTACAAGAATTACGGAACAGTTACATATTGAGTACCCGGTATTTCAGGGTGCTATGGCATGGATTGCAGACGGCTATCTGGCTGCCTCGGTTTCCAATGCAGGCGGCCTCGGCATCATTGCGGGCGGTGCAGCACCGATTGAAGTGATTCGAGAGGAAGTCAGAAAGGCAAAGAGCATGACGGATAAGCCGTTTGCGCTCAATATCATGCTGCTCAGCCCCAACGCAGACGATGTGGCACAGCTGGTCATTGATGAGAACATTCCGGTTGTCACAACGGGTGCAGGCTCTCCGTCCAAATACATCAAGCAGTGGAAAGAAGCGGGTACAGCGGTCATTCCGGTTGTTGCTTCTGTTGCATTGGCGCGCCGCATGGAGCGTCTGGGTGTAGATGCTGTCATCGCAGAGGGCATGGAGTCCGGCGGCCACATTGGCGAGACCACGACAATGGCTTTGCTGCCGCAGGTTGTAGATGCCGTCAATATTCCGGTTATCGCGGCGGGCGGTATTGCAGACGGCCGCGGACTGGCAGCAGCTCGTGTGCTCGGCGCAGAAGGCGTACAGTGCGGCACGGTCTTTCTGTCGGCAGAGGAGTGCCATATTTCTCAGAAATATAAGGATCTGGTATTCAAGGCAGGAGATATTTCGACGGTTGTCACCGGCAAAGCCTCCGGCCATCCGGTTCGCTCGCTCAAAACACCGCTTTCCAGAAAGCTGTTAAAGATGGAAGGACATATTGAGACACGCACACTGGAAGAAATCGAAACCATGACCGCGGGTTCTCTGCGCAAGGCAGTACAGGACGGCAATTTCCAAGAGGGAACTTTTATGTCCGGTCAGATTGCCGGTTTGGTCAATGAGCCGTCCACTTGCCGCGACATTATTCAGAACATGGTAGAAGAGGCAGAGAAGCGTCTGCGCAGCGCTTCCTCTCTGATATAAACGGAGGAAAACAATGAGTCTTGCAATTGTTACTGGCGGCTCCCGCGGAATTGGTGCTGCCATTGTCAAGAAGCTGGCAGCAGAAGGCTATGATGTTGTCATCAACTGTGTATCTAATGTGGCAAAGGCAGAAGCTGTCGCAGAGGAATGCCGTGCGCTTGGCGTGCAGGCGTATCCGATGGCTTGGGATGTATCCGATTACAACGCTTGTCAGGAAGCTGCAAAGAAAATCAAGGCAGAGATCGGCGTGCCGGAAGTATTGGTCAACAATGCTGGCATTACACGAGATGGTCTGATGATTCGTCTAGGTGCAGACAAGTGGAATGAAGTGATTCAGGCCAATCTGAACAGCGTCTTTTATATGACCAGTATTATCGGCGCACAGATGATGCGCAAAAAGACAGGAAGCATTGTAAATATTACGTCTATTTCCGGTCTGCACGGCAATTTTGGTCAGGCAAATTATACGGCAGCAAAAGCCGGTGTAATCGGACTGACCAAGACCGCGGCAAAGGAATTGGGTACTCGCGGCATTCGCGTCAATGCCGTCGCACCGGGCTTTATTCAGACGGATATGACGGATGCTCTGTCTGAGGAAATCAAAGAAAACGCCAAGTCCCGCATTGCACTGGGACGATTCGGCAAGCCGGAGGAAATTGCAGAGGCAGTTGCGTTCTTGGCATCCGATAAGGCATCGTATATCACCGGACAGGTTCTGTCCGTAGACGGCTGTACAGCACTGTGAGTGTTGGCGGTAAAACAAGGAGGAAGAAGATGGAACGTGTTGTTATTACCGGCATGGGTGCTGTAACACCGATTGGAAACACGGTTAAGGAATA
>NZ_JBNMHC010000204.1:0-4015 GCF_050872565.1 Butyricicoccus sp.
ATTCACAGTTTTTTCATATTTTCTTCTTTTTTGGCAGAGGCAAAACAGGTCCGGCTTTCTCACCTTGTTCTGTTCCCACGGGCGGGAAAGTCATCTGGCGAAAGCGCGGCTCTGTTTTGTTTTATTTCATTTGAAATCATACTTTTGACTTCATTGCTTGTATTGTACTGTATTTTTCCAATATTGGCAAGTATAATTTGTAACAAAAGAACATTTACTTTCATTCGTAAATTTGGTATACTGTCCTCATAAAGAAATTCGGAGGAATAGGAATGAAAGATCGGTCGCAAGCAATCCTCTCTCTGTTAGCAGAGGAACACAAGGTTGATGTTTCCGCTCTTGCGGAACAATTACAGGTATCTCAGGTTACTATCCGCAAGGATTTAGATGAACTGGAACGCCGCGGCATTGTCGTCCGCGAGCACGGCTTTGCCCGTCTGTGCAGTCCGGATAACATCGCTTGCCGCATTGCCTATCATTACGAAGAAAAACGCCGCATTGCTGCCCGTGCTGCCGAATTAGTTTCCGACGGCGAAACGCTTATGATTGAAAACGGCAGCTGCTGTGCTCTGTTGGCAGAAGTCCTGACACAGACAAAAAAAGACCTGACAATCTTAACAAACAGCGTTTTCATCGCAGATTACATCCGAAATCAGACGAATTTTCAAATCATTTTGCTCGGCGGCATCTATCAGCCGCATTCTCAGGTGCTCGTTGGTCCGATGGTACGGCAGGGCGCAGAGAATTTTTATGTCCCGCACTTTTTCCTCGGCACAGACGGATACTCTCCGCGCACAGGCTTTACCAACCGTGACCCTATGCGTGCGCAGGCCGTCCGCGACATGGCGCATCAGGCAGATCAGCTCATTGTTTTGACTGAGAGCGAAAAATTTGCGCATCCGGCAGCCGTGCCGCTCAACGTCACCAATCCAATTAAAACCGTTATCACCGACCACAAATTGCCGTCTGCTCTCTGCACGCAGTTGCAGACCAATGGTATTTCACCCATTCTTGTGTAAAAGGAGCGTATTATGCAGTATCAGTTAATTGCCTTTGATATGGACGGCACGCTGCTCGATTCCAACAAAACCATTCTTCCTTCCAGTCTCACAGCAATTTCCGATGCAGTCAAAGCGGGAAAAACCGTCATCTTATCCACAGGACGCTGCCTGCCGGAGCTGCGGGAATATCTGCCTCAGCTCTCTGAGGTGCGATATTTAAACTGTGTCAGCGGTGCCTTGGTACTCGATCAGAAGACGAACACTGCGATTTACAGCCGCAGTCTAGCTCCCGCTGTTTGCAGCCAGATTCTCCGGATTGTCAAGCATCAAGATGTCATGGTTCATCTGCTCGGCGAGACCACCTCTATCATTCAGCGCAGTCACTGCCAAAACATGGCACACTTTGGCATGGGACAATATCAGGGCTTATTTGAGCGAAATGCGGAGCAATGGGAGGATCTTTTCGCACAGTATCGCGAAAATCCTTTTCCTGTCGCCAAGCTGAATTTATATTTTACAGATCCGGAATCTCGCCAGTGTATCGAACAGCAGATTCTAGATGAACATATTCCAGTCACCATGGTGCACGCAGAAGCGACTTCGCTGGAAATCAGTGCCAAGGGCGTCAGCAAAGCCGCCGGTTTGCGTGAGTTGTGCAGCCATTTGGACATTCCGATTGCTGAGACCATCGCTGTCGGCGATGCACCCAACGATTTGGAGATTCTAAAAGCCGCCGGCCTGTCAATTGCCATGGGCAATTCGCGCCAAGAAATTTTAGATCTGGCAGATGTCGTCGTGTCTGACTGCGATCATGACGGCTGTGCTGAGGCAATTTATCAATATTTATTGCGTGCATAACAAAATCGGCATCGAGCTACGAACTCGATGCCGATTTTTTATCTTCTTCTCATGCAAGGTACCGTCCGATTTTCGGAATTTTGCGAATCAACCATGTCAAACCGCCGGAAAGAACCAGCAGCAGTATCGAAGCTCCTACAACAAACAATCCTGTCGGAAGATAGATGCCATAGTAATTGAGTACCCAGCACAGCACTGCGAGCAAAATCGGATGAATCAGATAAATACCAAAGCTGAGCTGTGCCAGCCGCGCAATCGGCCGCATCACTTGGACAGACAGCCGCTTTTTCGCCAGCGTATTTTTGACAACCAAGAAGATTGCCACTGCAATAAGCAGGGCGTCCGGTGACAGGATCAGCTGTGCCGGATCTGTCGAGAACGAATCAAAGCCCCACAGTCCACGGAATGCCAAAATCACACAAATCGCGCCGAGCAGATAAAAGACCCGCAGCTGTTTGCGCGTCAAAAATGCCGTACGCAAATACCATCCGGCGACAAAGACGCCGAGATAACCAAAGCCCATCAGGGCGTAATCTGCCATGCGCACCGAGCCAATCTGTGCTTGCACAAACGGATACACGCCGCCAAGCACAATGCCAAACACGACCAAATACGACAGTTCTCTCGGCTGTGCCGCGCGGGTAAACACGCGCACTACCGGAGAAAACATATACAAAATAAACAGCACAAACAAAAAGTTTAAATAGCTGGAGCCGCCGGTCAGCAAACCTTGCAGCACGCCGCCAGTCAACGCATTGACCAGCATCGCCAAACTGCCCCAAACCAAATAGGCAACAACCAAACGCAGGACATACCGTTGTCCCAGCTCCCTGCCGCTCAAATACCAACTGCCATCCGAAAAGAACATGCCGCTAAGCATGAGAAACATCGGGCACACCCAAGTCATCAGACCAATCGCCTGTGTTCCTCCCGCCGCAATACACGTGCTGAAAATGACCGTTACAACACACGCCAGCGCGCGCAGGACATCCGGATACACCATTCTTCTCTTCATTGTATCATCTACCCTTCTTTCTATGAGAGTCGTTCTATTCTCTATGCTTATCATCATATCATATCAAAATGCCGATGAAAACCAAAAATGCAGGAATTTTATGACATATCTGTGAATTTTGTCTGATTTTGTCTCGCCGCGGTCATTGACTTCCCCGTTCTCAGCCGATATACTGATATTATCCCAAAGTTCAAATCATTGGGATCAAAGGAGTGCCCACGCATGAAATCTATTACTAAAATCGTCATTACCGGCGGGCCATGCGGCGGTAAATCAACTGCCATGTCATGGATAGAGAGCAATCTCTCCAAGCAGGGCTACAAAGTTCTTTTTATACCAGAAACCGCCTCCGAGTTAATCTTAGGCGGCATCGCTCCATGGACAGTCAACACCAATTATGATTTTCAAAAAGCACTTGTCTCTCTGCAAATTCAAAAAGAGCGTGTGTTTGAAATGGCTGCCAATGACATGGAGAACGAAAAGATTTTGATTGTCGCAGACCGCGGTATTTCCGATAACAAGGCCTATATGACAGATACGGAATGGGAATCGCTGTGCCATGAGCTTGGCGGCAGTGAAATCGCCTTTCGAGACAATTATGACGCCGTCTTTCACCTCGTGACCGCAGCCAAGGGCGCAGAGAAATTCTATACCCTGTCCAACAATCAGGCGCGAACCGAAACGCCGGAACAGGCAATCGCCATGGATGAAAAAATTGTCACCTGTTGGACCGGACATCCCTATCTGCGCATCATTGATAATTCCACCGATTTTACCGGCAAGATGCGGCGACTCGTCAGCGAGATTACCCGTTTTCTTGGCGAGCCAAATGCCTTCGAGACCGAACGCCGCTATCTCATTCGGATGCCAGATTTAGATGCATTGGAACGCCTGCCCAATTGCCGAAAAGTAGAGATCATTCAAACCTATCTCATCCGGCAGGACGGCGAACCGCTCGTGCGCTTGCGCCAGCGCGGCAGCCACGGCAACTATATCTATGTCAAAACCACGGCCCAGCGCACAGCTGAGGGACATCTGCTTGAGACAGAACAGCGACTCACCAAAGATGACTATCTTAATCTGTTGATGGATGCGGATACCTCTCTGCGGCAGATTCGCAAAAACCGGTACTGTCTGACGG
>NZ_JBNMHC010000205.1:0-3985 GCF_050872565.1 Butyricicoccus sp.
TATAAGATTTGTCGGAATTTTTTATGCAAAATGCATAGAATTTTTTACAAAAATATGATAAACTTGAAAAAGTAAAAGTTCCACAACTTGTTTAGAAAGAGGAAGACATATTATGAGCAATGTTTGTGTAAAGAACTGCTGCATCGGCAGTGGAATTCCGAAAATTTGTGTTCCCATTGTTGCTACCAACCTGCGCGAGATTTTTTCTCAGGCGCGCGGAATGCAGCGCAAAGATTTTGACCTGATTGAATGGCGTATCGACCGCTTTGAGCATTTCCACGATCTCAACATGGTTCGCCGCGCTTCTCGTATTCTGCACGGTATTCTGGACGATCAGCCGTTTATCCTGACCTTCCGCACCATCGGTGAAGGCGGCAGCCAGCCGATTGAACCGGAATACTATGTCGAGCTGTATCGCACCGCTATCGAAGAACATCTAGTAGACATGATTGATGTAGAGCTGTGCATCGGTGACGACATTGTAAAGGAACTGGTAGATCTGGCTCACAGACATGGAATGCCGGTCATCATCTCCAACCACGATTTTGAGCGCACACCGCCGAAAGAAGAATTGGTTGCCCGCATGAAGCGCGCTGAGGCAGAAGGGGCAGATATTCTGAAAATCGCCGTTATGCCGCAGGATAAGCACGATGTACTGGAACTGCTCTCCGCCACCGAGCAAATGTCTCGCGAGAGCGAGTGCCCGCTCATTACTATGTCGATGGGACAGAGCGGTATTATCAGCCGTCTGAGCGGTGAAATCTTTGGCAGTGCGATCACCTTTGGTACAATTGGGGCTGCCTCTGCACCGGGACAGATTGACCTGGATTCTCTGCACATGGTTCTCCAGCTGCTGCACAAGCACATTTAATTGCAAACGCAAAAAAGCTCTGATTGTGCCGTTTTTCGGCTTCAATCAGAGCTTTTCTTCTATTTACTCAAGTAAATCGTTCTGTTCGGATAGGTCTTATCTGTATTCGGCGTATCCTTCGTATATTTCTGCGTATACGAGCTGTCTGCATACGCGGTATATCCATCCGGTGCGTCTACCAGAACCGGAATGCCATTCGGTACGGCAATCGTCTGCTCTCCGCTGTCAGATACCAGCGTGATCGTGCGTGTCCATGCCGGTGTAATCAGACTCTTTTCGATAAATTCTGCCGGTTTGACCATTTCATCGCTGCTGTATGTCATACTGCGCGACATATTACAGGTCTTTTCTTCTCCATTTGTATCCTTGACCGTATAAGTGCGGAAAATATCCAAAATACGCAGGGTTTCTTTCTCCACATCATATTCCTGTGTGGTATAGGTATAGGTCTTTCCATTGTTTTTGGTGCCGGACAGCGCGGAAATATCCGTCACAATATGATAGGTCTCGCCGCAGTCTCGCAGTGACGTAATGGTTTCTTTATTGTTATAGGAACCAAATCCATACTCTTCAATCAGCTGTTCCGCATAAGATGTTTGCTTTTTCTGCTCTGATGCCTGAATCACGAGTGCTTTTTTCTTGATGCTGCCGTCTTTATTGGCTTCTGCATACGTGTAAAAATCCTGTCCCTCGTGCTGGAAGTAATATTTGAACAGCATACCGGTCTCGGTTTTGCGATAACGGCAAATCGTCCCCAACACATCATCATAATACAACGTTAACAAGGCATTGGATTCTTTTTTCTCTTCGCCTACGCGCAGACAGGTACTGAATGACGGCTGTATGTTATCTGTTTCATATTTTTCCAAGGTATTGGCCGCATAAATTTGTTCCAGCGTCGGTTTTTCTGTCCGCTGTCCGCTGCCTGCACTGCCATCTGTCGATGCAGTGCCGCAGCCTGCCAACGTCCAAGCCATGCACCCAGCGAGCAGCATAGCTGAAATTCGTTTCAAAAGCATGTACTTTCATTCTCCAATATTTGATTGAAATTCCCGCAGTTTTGCAGGTCTTTGTCTATACTATCACATTTTGCGCTGCGATTCAAGGAAACGCGGAAATTCGATTGACAGCAAAACAGGGAAGGTGTATAGTATATACATCTTTTGATTAGACAGTTCGTTTGCACCATCCTGTCTTAAAACAAAACCAGGGCTGATGAATCATTTTTGTATTCTGCAGCAGGCTGGTATGCCTGCTGTTTTTTCTTGAAAGGAAGTTCTTATGTATTATTTAAGAGCGGAGGCGAATTTTGACGCCGCGCATTTTCTCGCGCACTATCAGGGCAAGTGCAGCAATATCCACGGACATCATTGGGTTGTACAAATCCGCATCAGCGGAGATACCTTACAGACCACGACACAGGAACGCGGAATGCTCGTCGATTTCTCTCAGCTGAAATCCGATCTCAAGCGCATGGCAGATGCTCTGGATCACACCTTGATTTATGAAACCGGCACGCTGCGCGAGGCAACCCGCTGTGCTCTGGCAGAAGATGGATTTGCACTGACTGAAGTGCCATTCCGTCCGACTGCAGAACACTTTGCCGAGTATTTCTATCAGCGCATGACCGAATGCGGTTACACCGTTGCCGAGGCAACGGTATATGAAACGCCGAACAATTGCGCTTCGTACACCGGAGAGGAGCAGTAATGGCAGTATTTGATGTAGCAGAGACCTTTACCAGCATCAACGGCGAGGGCACGCACGCAGGACAGCTTGCTGTCTTTGTTCGTTTTTGCGGCTGCAATCTGCGTTGTTCGTTCTGCGATACCACTTGGGCAAATGAGCCGGACGTACCGCATGTCTGTCAGACTACAGAGGAGATTTGTGCTGCTGTCGATGCCACCGGCGTGAACAATGTCACACTCACCGGAGGCGAACCACTGCTGCGCGACGGCATGGTAGAACTACTCACAGCACTTTCGCAAAAAGAAAACCGATATATTGAAATCGAAACCAATGGCAGTGTCGATCTGGCACCATATATCCATCTTTCTCCCCGCATTGCCTTTACGATGGATTATAAGCTGCCCGGCAGCGGTATGGAATCACACATGCGTCCAGAGAACTTTTCCTTGCTCCGTGCTTCGGACACGGTAAAGTTTGTCGCAGGCAGTCAAGAGGATTTACAGCGCGCGTTGGACGTCATCCAAACCTATGATCTGACGCATCGCTGTCATGTATACTTCAGTCCGGTGTTTGGTTCCATTGAACCGGCTGAAATTGTAGATTTTATGCAGGCGCACACCCTCAATGATGTGACCTTGCAGCTGCAAATGCACAAATTTATCTGGGACCCCAATAAACGCGGCGTATAACCCGCAGAACAGGACGAAAAAAATTATGGCTATTGATACCAAAGCAATCAAAGAACACATTCGCGGTATCCTCATTGCCTTGGGCGATGATCCGGACCGCGAAGGCTTAAAAGATACACCAGATCGTGTTGCCCGCATGTACAACGAAGTATTTGAGGGTATGAATTATACCAATGAAGAAATCGCGCAGATGTTTGGCAAGACATTTGAAGACGAAATGGATTTTGTCAGCGACTCCAAAGACGTTGTTGTTGTCAAAGACATTCAGTTATTCAGCTATTGCGAGCATCACATCGCGCTGATGTACGACATGACCGCTACTGTCGCCTACGTGCCGAACGGCAAAGTCATCGGCTTGAGTAAAATCGCTCGCATTGCCGATATGGTCAGCAAGCGGTTGCAGCTGCAGGAGCGCATTGGTTCGGATATTGCGCAGATTATGCAGATGGTGACCGATTCCGAAGATGTCGGCGTTTTGATTCAGGGCTGCCACAGCTGCATGACCGCCCGCGGCATTCGACAGACCAACGCCAAGACAACTACAACCACGCTGCGCGGACGCTTCCGCACCGATGCGGATTTGCAGCAGCGGTTATATCAGGCATAAGGAGATTCTCATGAGAGCACTTGTTTTATCCAGCGGCGGCGTAGACAGCACAACCTGTCTCGGCCTCGCCATTGAAAAATACGGAAAAGAAAATGTCACAGCTCTGTCTATTACCTATGGACAGAAGCA
>NZ_JBNMHC010000206.1:0-3971 GCF_050872565.1 Butyricicoccus sp.
ATATACATCATATTAATCCTTCATTTTATGTTTATTTTAAGAAAGGACGTAAGTGTATGAAGAAAACATTCAAACGGCTGGGAGCTGCGCTCCTCGCTATGGCTATGGCAGTCTCCGTGCTCTGCACCGGAGCACTGGCGGAGGATACTAAGACGTATCAGATTACCATCAATGGTAAAAGCACCGGCCACACGTACGAAGCATATCGTGTATTCAAGGGCGATCTGACGAAGGTTTCGGATGCGAACGAAGGAACAAAGGCTGTATATTCTCTGGCAAATATCCAGTGGGACGATGAGGTGGTTGATTCAACCGCTCTCTTGTCAGCATTAAAGACTGATACGGATTTGAAGACGGCCGGTAAGTCCGATTTTGAAAATTGCACGACAGCTGAAGACGTTGCCAACGTTCTGTCTACAAACACAGGTTACACAGGAACTGATGCGACCAAAACGCAGAAGTTTGCCACTTTGGTTGGTAAGAACCTGAAAACTAATGCAACACACACGGATTCGACAGAAGGAGCAACTTCTAATAACGTAACTTCTTATACAGTTAATGTTCCGGCTGGCTACTACTTCATTAAGGATAAAAACGATTCTTTGAAGAATGAAAATGACAAGGCATATACCCGCTACATCTTGGAAGTAGTCGGTCCGCAGACGGTAAATAGTAAGGATGCTGTTCCGACTTTGAATAAGACCGTAAAGGGTGCAAATAACGAGTGGGGCAAGGTAAACGATAACCAGATTGGCGACACGGTAGAATTCCGTGTTACAACTTCTGTACCGGATATTACAGGATATACGAATTATACCTATAAAATCGACGATACAATGTCTGCTGGTCTGACTTCCAATGTGAAGTCTGTTGACGATATTCAGATTAAAGTTAACGATCAGACTGCATTGGATAAACAATATTATTCTGTAACTGTAGACGATAAGAATTCTAATCACTTTACTGTTACTGTGAATATTAAAGAAGCTATTTCCGCTGGCGTTATGAAGTCTGGCGACACGCTGTACACTTACTATTCTGGCGTTTTGAATGAAAATGCCAATGCTGCTAATAATACAGATAAGGATAACAACACGAACTCTGCTAAGCTGACATACTCCAACGACCCGAACGGCAATGGAACTGGTACAACCACCGAAAAGAAGGTTTATGATTGGACTTTCAAGATCGTATTAGATAAGGTTGATAAGACTGCTGGCACAACGTTGGATGGTGCAAAGTTTGTACTTTCTAAGTCTAGCAACTTACAGAACCTGACAGAGGATAATGTTGGCCAGAATACTTTCTTGATTTCTTTGATTAAGGGTACCGATTCTACGTATACAATTGCTCCTGAGAATGCTGAGACAACTACTACCACCAAGATTATTGAAGCCGGCAACATCAACATTAAGGGTCTTGACGCTGGCCAAGACTACTACCTGTACGAGATTACAGCTCCGAATGGATACAACAAGCTGAATGATCCGGTTCACTTTAAGATTACGGCACAGTATAATGAAGCTGGTTCTGAGTTAACCCAAGGCTATCCGCAGATTAGCGTAGATGACGGAAATGCGTCTGCCGATTTGACTGTAAAGGTAGAAAACAGTTCTGGTAAGCTGCCGTCCACTGGTGGCATGGGTACGACCCTGTTCTACATCATTGGTGGTGTTCTGATGGCTGGTGCAGCAGTTGTTCTGGTTATCAAGAAGAAGCGTTCCAGCGCAGAGTAAGTTTCTGCGATAGAACCGCAAGGGAAAAATAACGAAACGCATTCCGAAGGGGCGGGTACTTTCCCCTTAACCCCGCTCCTTCGGGGGGCTTTAAAAAAGCCTTCCTCCTTGAGGAAGGTGGCGCGGCGCAAGCCGTGACGGAAGGAGCAGCACGTGAGCAAAATACGTATCAGAGAAAATCGAATACGTATTTGTCAATCTGGCAAAACTCCCTCAGTCTTCGCCTACGGCGAATCCAGCTCCCTCAAGGAGGGAGCCTAAAAAAAGATACACTCTAACATCAGGGAGAGATTCATGAAAAAGAACAAGAAAAAGAAGAAAATATCACTATCTTCCGTGATATTACTGATTATTTTTCTCGTGGGTCTCTCCGTGATGGTATATCCGACATTCAGCAACTGGTGGAATTCGATGCACATGTCGCGCGCTGTCGCGTCGTATCAAGAGGCTGTCGAGGACACCAGCAAAGCAGAGCGCGAAGCGATGCTTGCCGCTGCGGAAGATTACAACCGGCGATTATTTGAGCGCAATGCCGGTATCGGTACGAATCTCGACGACTATGATTCGGTCTTAGATATTACCGGCACAGGCATTATGGGCTATATTACGATTCAAAAATTGGATTTAGAGCTGCCGATTTATCATGGCATGGATGCCAATGTCTTACAGGTCGGTGTCGGCCATGTCACAGGCAGCAGCCTGCCGGTCGGCGGCAAAAATACGTTTACTGTCTTGTCCGGTCATCGTGGTATGCCGGACGCTCGTTTGTTTACTGATATTGACCAGCTGGTCAAAGGCGATGTGTTTATTATCACGGTCTTAGACCGCAAAATCGCGTATGAAGTGGATGATATTTCGACTGTCCTCCCGCGCGAAGTGGAAGAGCTGAACATCGTCCCCGGCAAAGATTACTGTACATTGGTTACGTGCACGCCGTATGGCATCAACACGCACCGGCTGCTCGTCCGCGGGCACCGCGTCGCCCTGCCGGACAATACCGAGCTGCCAACCACACAGGAAAAAATTCAGGCTCTGAGCTGGAAAATCAAACTCTTGATTCTCTTGCTCGCGCTGCTGTTGCTGTTTGGCATCCTGTGGCTGTGGCACAGACACAAAAAGAAAAAGAAGAAACAAAACGCTTTGCGAGAAAGAAGGGAATCCGTTGAGAAACATCCGGAAAATTGGAACGTTATCGAAGAGATTACTGCTCAGCCTGCTGACCGCGCTCGCTCTGGCAACAAACGCTCTCGCAAGCGAACCCGTACAAACCACAAAAACCGGGAGCCTCACGATTGAGAATTTCTACGGCGAACAGCCTCTCGCGGGCGTGTCGTTCTCGATGTACCGCGTCGCGGAGGTCTCCGCGAGCGGCTGGTGGTATACGCTGCTGCCCGACTACGAAAAGAGCGGCGCAGACGTCAACAACTTGGCAACGGCAAAAGATGGCCGCGTCGCCGCGGAAACGCTCACCGCTTGGGTGCAGAGCCAGAAGCTCTCGCCGGATGCCCGCCAATCGACAGACAGCAAGGGCACCGCGTCCGCGTCCCGTCTGCCGACGGGCCTCTATCTCGTCGTCGGAGAAAGAACAAAGATCGGGGACAGCGTGTATACCTGCGCGCCGTCGCTGGTCGCGATTCCGGAATGGAGCGCGGAATCGTATGGCTGGAATTACGCCGTGACCATAGAGCCGAAAAATACCCCCGGCGGGACGATTTCCGACAATCCGGGAAATATTCCGGATAAACCCAATCAGCCGGATCAGACCAACAAAAAGCCAACGCCCTCTGATTCTACCACCAAAACAGATAAAAATCTGCCGAATACCGGCGTCCTCCAGTGGCCAATCCCCACCCTCGCAGGCATCGGCGTCGTCTGTATGCTCCTCGGCTGGTGGCTCAGACGAAAGAGGGGGTAAAGATTGAGCAAAAAAAGCCCTCTCCGTCACTGCGTGACACCTCTCCCAGAGGGAGAGGCAAGTTTGGTCTGTGCGCGAGAGTTTTCTCTTTCGCACGAATTTTTCTTGTCTCCCCCTTTGGGGGAGATGTCTGCTTACGCAGACAGAGAGGGCAACTCCCTCGTTGAGGGAGCCTTTTTAACAGAGCTTCGGCTCTGTTTTTTTGTGCGCTTTTGCGCAGGAATTGACATAACTTGTTAAGAACTGGTTAGTATTGTAAAATTTACGAAAAACCGAAAGGTATTACCGCAAACAGAATGTGATAGCCATTCCTGTTTGTG
>NZ_JBNMHC010000207.1:0-3951 GCF_050872565.1 Butyricicoccus sp.
AAGCTGTCTTTTGAGCCGATTGGCGATAAAAAGTGGTGCTGCAACAGCGTGCGTCAGGCACTGGAAATCGTACAGGCAGTAAATCGCGACAGCGTGGGCTTGACAGTAGACTGCATCAACGTATATCTGCATGATAAGTGCGCAGATGTCGAGTACATCAAAAAGATTCCGAAAGAGAAGCTGTTTGTCTTCCATATCAATGACTGCGAAGACCTGCCGCTTGGCATTCTCGACCACTGCCATCGTCTGATGCCGGGTCTGGGAGCCATTCCAGTACAGGCAGTTTCCGATGCCGTTCAGGCAGTCGGTTATGACGGCCCAGCTTGTTTGGAGCTGTTCCGTCCGGAATATTGGCAGATGGACGCAGAAGACGTTATCAAGATGGGCGCAGACACCACGCGACCGTTTCTGTAATCTCTCTTTGTATTTCCAATAAAGCAGCCGCCGCATTCACAAAACGTGAATGCGGCGGCTTTTGCGTCACATAATTTTGGTTTCTTCCAGCTTTTCTGTGAAAGCATCGTTGAGTCGAATGATTGGTTTGCGCAGCAGCAGACCGACAATCAGAGAGACAATCAGGAAGATGCCCAGCTTGCCCAGCTCGATCCAATAGGTCATGCCGTACATGCCGCCGACCGTCTCGCGCATGGCTGCCATGCTGTGAACGAACGGAAGCAGCGGATACACCATCTGGAAGAATTTCGGCGCAACTTCAATCGGGAAGGTGCCGCCGGAACCAGCTACCTGCATGACGAGCAGGACGACACTGGCAGCTTTGCCGATGTCTCCGAAGGACACGGTCAGCGTGTAGATAATATTGACATACACAATACTGGAGAACCAGCAAGCAAGCAAAAATAGGAACGGATGCTCACATTGAATACCCAAGTACCACAGATCACCGGCTGCAATCAAGGTGCTTTGCATGAGGCCGACAATCAAAAAGATAATATATCGTCCCAGATAAATCTGGTGGGTTTTGACGCGGTGCAATCCTTCCAGACACTTCTTGGATACCGTTACTTTCAACATGGCAACGAGAACAATGCCGCCAATCCAGATAGAAAGCGTGGAATAAAACGGTGCCATCGACGAGCCATAATTATCAATTTTATAGATCTGATGGGTTTTCAGCGAGACCGGTGTGGCGAGGAAAGACGTAAGCGCTTCTTTGTTGTCACTGAGCAGCGTCTGCAATTCCGAGTAGTCGCCGCTCTGTTTCATTTCATCCAGCTTGGAAGAAGCATCTGTGAGCTTCTTTGCTGCGTCGGATAACAGACTGCTGGAATTGTTCAGAGCGGATTGAATTTGTGTCAAATCAGAATTGGCGGATTTTGCCAGAGAAGAGACACCATCTACGCCGTCACCAATTTGAGACATGAGATCACCGAGATTGCTTTCTACATCTGAGAGAGAGGAAGAGAGACTGCTGAGAGAGTCCTGCAAGTTGGATTCATAGTCTGTCTGCACCTGTTTGACATCTTGTGCACTCTGATTCACAAGGGCATCCAGTTCAGATTTCGCGGTTTTTAGATCTGTTGTAGAATTTTTCAAAGAAGTTGCTGTGCTGTTGAGTTTGTCGCGCAAATCGGTTTGTGTCGTGATCGAGCTGTTTAATTTGGCGACAATCGGCTCAGTCAGAGATGCGAGTTCCGGATGCGCCGTGCCAATCGAAGCGATGGAATCGCGCAAGGAAGTATACGCATTGGTCACATTGTCTATTTTTCCAGCGAGCGTATTTAACGTGTCAGCAACAGCGGAAGCATCCTTGGATTGTGTATCAAAGGCTGTGTCCAGCGTATTTGAGACTTGCGTATAGAAGCCTGCACCGGAGCTGAGAGCGGAATTGATGCTGTCAGTTGCTCCGTTCAATGCGCCGTTCAGACTGGAAAATGTAGTTTTGGTGTCGTTTACTGCTTTTTTGCCGCTGGAAGTCTGGGATTTCGCTTGATCTAAGGAATCAGAAGTCGCGGTGAGCAGCTGCTGGGCGGAAGATGTTAAATGAGAGAACGACTGCATGGTTGCACTCGCAGAAGACAAGTCCCCTGCCATTTGCTGGAGATTTTTAGACAAGTTGTCTGCGATAGACTCGGAACCCGTTGCTTTTGCCATATTGGAAACCGACTGCAAGGCAGTTAAAGCCGTATCGGAAACCGTTTCGATAAAAGTTTGATTGATTTGCTTCTGAATGGCGGAAGCACCCTTGTCTGTCACTTTTGGTGCGATGGCATTCTCTTTGGCGTTAGAATAGTAAACGATTTTCGGCTTTTGAATATCTTCGGAAAAGATGCTCATCATTTTGCTGCTGAAATCTTTCGGAATCACAATAGCAGCATAGTATTCGCCGGATTGTACGCCGGATACAGCATTTTCTTCACTGGTAAACACCCAATCCATCTGCGTATTTTCACGCAGAGAGGACAAAACTTGATCGCCGAGATTGAGGCGAATGGGAATTAAACTGCCTTCATAGCCGTCGTCTACACTGGCGACAGCTACTTTTAGATTGCCTGTGTTGGAATACGGATCCCAGCTGCCTGCAATATTAAACCATGCATACAGACAGGGAACAACGGTAACACCCATGATAACAATCATGGCAATGACATTTTGGCGAATGTGCAAAACGTCTCGTTTGAATATTTGCCATATATTTTTCATCTGTTCTTGTTCTCCTTTATTGCCTGCATCAGTTCATCCGATGTCAGTCCGTTGAGATCGGCCTGCCGTTGAATCTTGTCGTGAATGTATTCTACGACAATCAGATACAAAGACAAGGCAATCAGAGAAACAATCCACAAGACCAAAAAGACCAGCTTGGAATCCAAACTAAACATCAAGATCAAAAAGATCAGTGGAATGATCAACATGCATAAGAAGCCGTATTTAATGCGTTTGGAGTAGTTTTGCTCGAATTTTACCGAACGTTCCAGATATTTTTGCTTGGTCGCTTCGTCACGGGAAAGGGTACGGATCAACATTCGCAGAGTTGGGCGCTGATATTCTGCCGTAGCCGTCTCGCACAGCATCAGTTCGGTGGCATCCAATCGCTTGTCGAACAAATGATTGAGGTTTTGCATCAGAGGACGCAAGACCAATCCCATGAGCAGAGACAATATGACGAAGATAGACAGTAACAGCAGATTCTTAATATAAAGATTGCCGTAAAATCCGGCAATGCATTCGCGCATGGCATTGATACCGTAGGTAAATGGGAAGAGCGGATATAATTTCTGGAAGAATTCCGGCATCATTTCGATTGGATAGGTGCCGGAAGAGCCGGGAATCTGTAAGATAATCAGAACAACAGCAACTGCTTTGCCGATGTGTTTAAACGTCGAGGCAAGAGCATAGATGATATTGACGTATACAAAGGAGCAAACGACACCGGCAAAAATAAAGGCAGTCGGATGCACGCATTGTACTTTCAAGAAGACAAGATCACCGGCACATACAATGACGCTCTGAATTAGACCGGCAACAATAAACAATAGCCAGCGGCCGAAATATCCCTGCGTCGGTGTAAAACGTCGGCGCAATCCGCTGGTGTCGACTTCTTGCTTGAGAATAGATACAAGAATCAGACCGCCAACCCAAAGAGCGAGGTTGGTATAAAATGGTGTCATACCGGAGCCGTAGTTCTCTACATCGTACTGTACATCTGATTTGATAGAAACCGGAGAAGACATAAAGTCAGAAACAGCATCGGCATCAATTCCTTCGAGCGAAAGCAGTTTCTGATAAGCATTGGAGCTTTGCAGAGACTGTAAGTCGGTAGAGATCGTTCCTAATTTCTGGTTTAATGTACCGAGCGTTTGACCTGCTTGATTCAGCATATCGGCACTGTCATTCATCGTCGTTTTGAGCTGGGTCAACAGCTGCTTTACCTGTTTTGTTGTTGATGGAATGCCGGACAGGGCAGCGGTTAGATCGCCATTCACAGTGGAAAGG
>NZ_JBNMHC010000208.1:0-3947 GCF_050872565.1 Butyricicoccus sp.
CGATAATAGAAGCAGTCTACGCGAACTGTTATCAGTTTATAAGAGCCGGAAATCGGGGATTTCTCCTGACTTCCGGCTCTTGGTGTCTTTATCTATTCCTTACTTTAAAGATTTAATTTATACGCCCAATGCCCGCCTTCACGGTATTTAATAAGCCTTCCCTCTGTTGCTAAACCTGCAAGGATCCGATTAGCTGTAGCCGCTGAAACGCCGCACAGCGCACGGACATCTGCGTTCATAATATACGGATGTGTCTCCAAAAACTTCTCAATCTGTTTCCACCGGATCGTTGCCTTATCTGTCGCTCCATCGCTCACTTCATCCTTCATGCCGATAGCATCAATGAGCGATGCTTTGATGGCAGAAAGCATAAACTCAATAAATGCCGTGGACTCTCCGGCGTCATTAGAGGCATTGATAGCTGCATAATACTCTTCCTGACGGTCATGGATCATGGATTCCACCGGGAGCCAAGCAAAAGCGGGATTCCATTTCGAGAGAAGCAGTGTATGCCACAAGCGGCCAACGCGGCCATTTCCATCGGCAAATGGGTGGATCAGCTCGAACTCATAATGGAACACACAACTGCGGATTAATAGATGCACATCACTGTTCTTCACCCAGTCCAGCAGTTCTATGACCAAATCCGGGACATACTGCGGCAGAGTACCGAAATGCAGAACATGCCCTTCCTGATCTACAACACCAACAGGCCGGGTGCGGAACATTCCTGACTCATCCACCAATTCTCGTGTCATGATGCCGTGAGCAGTCAGCAGATCCTCTACAGAGTAGGGATCCAGCTCATCCAACCGCTCATAAATCTCATAAGCATTCTTGACCTCTGCAATATCCTTTGGCGGGGCCAGAACGTGCTTGCCGTTAAGAACCGCAGTTACCTGTTTCAGGCTAAGCGTATTCTGTTCAATGGCAAGGGAACCGTGGATGGTGCGAATACGATTGCTCCGTCGCAGAGTCGGGTTGCTTGAAAGCTGGTTCGTTGATGTGAGTCTGCCTACCAGCTCGGCAATTTCCGCAACAGAATCGATCATTGTATTTGTGATTTCAAAGGGTGGCTTTTTGTTTTTCATAACATCCTCGCATATCCGTAAACTATTGTCATTGTACCAACAAATAGCTCCAAAATCAATACATCGCTCATTTCATCAATCAAAATGAAAACAAAAAACCGCCGAATCCTCTCCATTTACAGAGGTCTTCGGCGGAACCATTGGTGTCCCTGAGAGGAGTCGAACCTCCGGCCTGCCGCTTAGGAGGCGGCCGCTCTATCCAGCTGAGCTACAGAGACATACATATTTATGCTAAACGCAGTATATAGTATATATGATATGCCGCCAAATTGCAAGTCAGCGCCGTGATTCTGTACCATTTTCCTACACAGTTCTCTTGTTTTTTATCCAGTTTGTTCAAGATATGTTTACAAGATAGCATTGCATTACAGCGAAAAAAGCATTATTATAGTGTGATGAACCAAACTGTGACGGGTCAGCCGTCATATACGCCAGAGGAGGCATCGCGATGCTCACAGAAAAAAAGCAAAGCCTGATGCTTGTCATCAATCCAACAGCAGGCAAGAATCAGGCGCGGGACAATCTGTTTCCGCTTACCAATTACTTTTTTACGCACAATTACCATGTGACGGTGTTTCCGACGCAGGCAAAAGGGGACGCCTGCAACTATGTCGCAGAGTACGCCACACAATATGATGCGCTGGTCTGCGTCGGCGGAGACGGCACACTCAACGAGGTTGTCACGGGACTCATGATGTGTCCGGCGGACAAGCGTCCGCGACTCGGATACATTCCCGGCGGTTCCACCAATGATTTCGCCAACACACTCGGCATCAGCAGCGTCATGGAAAAAGCTGCAGAACAGTTCTGCGCAGGCAAGCCGTTCTGCTGTGACATCGGCAAGTTTAACGGCAGATATTTCACCTATGTCGCTGCATTCGGTCTGTTTACGGAAGTATCGTATGAGACCCCGCAGCCGCTGAAAAATGCGCTGGGTCATGCCGCTTATCTGCTGGAAGGTGCAAAATCTCTGACGTCTATCAAGAGCTATGCCCTCAAAGTCCGCTGCGATGACGAAGAAATCGAAGGCAAGTTTATTTATGGTCAGCTGTCCAATTCGACCTCTATCGGCGGTATCTTGAATATTACGCGCACGGGCGTGCAGCTGGATGACGGCTTGTTTGAGGTCATTCTCATTCACATGCCGGAAAATCTGCTGGAATTAAATGATATTGTCGCCAGTCTGATGTCGCAGAAGCTCGCAGACTGCAAGCATATCTTCTTCCGCCGCGCCAAGTCCGTGACGGTACAGTCCGATGCACCGCTTCCGTGGACACTGGACGGCGAATCCGGCGGCAGCTTTACCTATTCTCAGGCGGAAATTGTTCCGGGTGCCGTGACATTTAATCTGGATCTGCCGGACAACAAATCGGAAGCTTAACGCATAACAAAACCTGACAGGATGCAGCGCTGCATCCTGTTTTTTGTGTGCACCCTGCTCGTTGTCAGCCGGATACGCCTGTGTTATACTAAAAAGACATTCATTTTATCTACATAAAAAAGATCGTGAGGCATTTTATGGAAAACAAACCGTTATTATGGATCGTGATTCCCTGTTATAACGAAGAAGCTGTTTTGCCAGTCACTGCTCCTCTGTTTTTGCAAAAAATTCATGACTTGACAGCAGCTGGAAAAATCAGCGACCAGAGCCGCATCTGCTTTGTCAATGACGGCTCTAAGGACAGCACGTGGCAGCTCATCTGTGAGTTTGCCCGCAAAGACCCGCACTATATCGGCATCAGCCAGAGCCGCAACCGCGGCCATCAGAACGCCGTTCTCGCCGGTCTGATGGAGGCAAAAGACAACTGCGACATTACCATTTCTATCGACTGCGACGGACAGGATGACATCAACGCGATGGATCGCATGGTGGACGAGTACCTGAAAGGCGCAGAAGTGGTCTATGGTGTGCGCTCCAAGCGCAAGACAGACACCTTCTTCAAGCGGTTTACCGCTGAGGGATTTTATCATGTCATGAATGCCATGGGGGCAGAAATTGTCTTTAACCACGCGGACTATCGTCTGATCAGCACGCGCGTGCTGGAGAGTTTTGCGGATTTTCATGAGGTCAATATCTTCCTGCGCGGTATGGTGCCGCTCGTCGGTTTTCCGAGCGCAAAAGTCTACTATGAGCGCGCCGAGCGCATCGCGGGCGAGAGCCACTATCCGCTGCGCAAGATGCTCGCCCTTGCCTTTGACGGCATCACCAGCCTGTCCGTCAAGCCAATCCGCATGATTGCCGGTCTGGGCGGCGTCGTCAGCCTCATCAGCTTTATCGGTGTGATCTGGGCCATTGTGCAGGCACTTCTCGGCCATTCTGTTGCCGGTTGGGCGTCTACGACATGTATCGTCTGCTTTGTCGGCGGCATTCAGCTGATTTCCCTCGGCGTTATCGGCGAATACATCGGAAAGATTTATATGGAATCCAAGCACCGTCCGCGCTACATCATCAGCGAACGCACATGGGCACCATATGAGCGGCATTACCGCGGCTGACAGGAGGCATATCTTGCATAAATTGATTCTCACGCTGCGCACGCAGTTTTTTGATGCCAAGCTCATCAAATTCGTCCTTGTCGGTGTCGTCAATACCGTTGTCGGCATGGCAATCATGTTTGGTCTATACAATCTCGCCGGATGCAGCTATTGGGTTTCTTCCGCCGCAAATTATATCTTGACCAGTATTTTGAGCTATTTTCTCAATAAAACCTTTACCTTTGGCAACAAAGACGGCGTCGGTTCTACTGCGCTGCGTTTTGCGCTCAACATTGCCGTGTGCTATCTGCTCGCCTACGGCATCGCCAAACCGGCAGTCGGCTGGCTGTTGTCCGGCGCATCGGTTTCCCTGCGCGACAA
>NZ_JBNMHC010000209.1:0-3907 GCF_050872565.1 Butyricicoccus sp.
AAGCGGAGAACAGATTCATAAATCGGGTAAATACCAAGCTCAGCGGCAATTGCAGCAGATCCATGATAAGAAGCAGCTTGAGATTGCGGCGAATGACCGGAGCGCGGTCCGGATGGACGCGATACCGGCGGTTTAATGCCAGATGAATCAGCAGTTCTACGAGAACAAAGATGGCATATAAGAGAAAGGTCATATTGCCGAAGTTGCTGTTGGTGATGGTAGAAATACTGAAGGCGACAGAGATAATCGGTGAAACGCCGAGGCCGCATTTGGTGTTGAGAATAATTCCCAGCGCGAGAATCAAAAGACCCACGATATAAAAGAAAATTCTGGGAATCAGATGTTTGTTCATAATTCGTCACTCACTTTCTTATTCCGACAAATATTTTACATCTGATTTCGTTCTCCGCGCAAGGCTTCCAGATACTTTTTTCGGTATTGAATCGGTGTTGTGCCGACAATGCGCGTAAACAGGGAGTTGAAATAGTTCGTGTTGTCATAGCCGACCATGGTTGCAATGCGTGTGGCGGAATGATCGGTGGAAATAAGCAGGGTTTGTGCCATGCCGATGCGGCGGCGAATGGCATATTGAATTGGAGAATATCCCGTGGCATCTTTAAAGGTATGGGACAGATAGGGAACGCTGCAGCCAAGAGCCACGGCGATGTCCTCTAATTTGAGCGGTTCTGTGTAATGGGCATCAATATAGTCTTTGATGCGGCGGGTGAGCAGAGAAGCGGAACTGCGAATGATGCCGTCCTGCTGTGTGACAGGCATTTGTGCGGCCAACATGAGCAGAGAAATGCCAAGTGTCTGTGCGGTCAATTGTTCCGGCGGTGTACCGTCGTTGAGAGCAAGGATTTGTTCCGCGAGATTGCGCAAAAATGAAAACTGTGCCTGAGAGGCGCGGACGTGCGGACTGTCTGACGGAATACAATGATTGACCGGCAGACCTTGGAACTGCACATGTGAAAAGCCGAAACAATACGTGCCGATTTCCACATCGGTGTTGGATACCACTTCGTGCAGTTCTCCGCAGTTATAATAGATGAGATCGCCTTCCTGAATGAGATACGAGAAGTTGTTGACATTATAGGTGCCGAAGCCGCGATAGCACAGCAGCAGCTCGCACATCGAGTCATGCCCGTGCATGGGGCGGTCGTGTTTGGTTTTTCCGTAGTCCTGCCGATTGGCGTTGACGAGCACGGGAAGTGCACCGTCTTCAAACACCTGATGAGAAATGGTCTGGATGTCTTTCATGCTTGTACTCCTTTTTTTATGAGGGAAACAACAAGATAGTGTAGTGTCCAAAAAAATGCTTTGGATTTTGTGCAAAATACCATGCAAATTTTTGCGGGAATTTACAAGATAATGAAGGTGTTTCTTTGAAAATTTCGTATAATAGAATCATAACACAGGAACGACAAACCGTCAAAACAAGCTGGTGATACACAAGCCAACAACAAGATTGTGTATCACCAGACCGCGTGAGTATAGAAAAGGAGATTGTACCTATGAGCATGAACATTTGCGGCGCTCCGAGCTGCTGGGGCGTAGACGATCCGAAAAATCCGTATCTGCCGCCTTGGACCCGCGTGCTTTCCGAAGCAAGCCAGGCAGGTTATCGTGCGATTGAGCTTGGCCCTTGGGGCTACATCCCGAACGATGTCGATCTCGTGGCAGAAGAGCTGAACAAGAACGGTCTGGGCATCGTTGTTGGCACCATTTTCCATGATCTGGTGACACCGGAAAACCAGCCGAGCGTGCTTAAGGCTGTCGATGACATCTGCAAGCTCATTACCGATCCGAAGATGCCGAAGCTGCCGGTACACGAGGGACAGAAGTGGCCGACACCGTATCTGACGGTTATGGACTGGGGTCATGACGAGCGCGACTTCAACGCAGGCCATTCCGACCGCGCACCGCGCATGGACGATGAGCAGTGGGCTGCTTTCGTCAAGAATGTCCGCGCTGTCTGCGACAGAGCAAACAGCTGGGGCGTGCGTCCGGTCATTCATCCGCACGCTGGTACCTACATTGAGTTTGCTGATGAAATTGAGCGCATTACCAATGATATTCCGTATGATGTTTGCGGTCTGTGCTTGGATACCGGTCATCTGTATTACTCCGGCATGGATCCGGTAACTTACCTGAAGAAGTATCAGGACAAGCTGGATTACGTGCACTTTAAGGATGTTGACCAGAAGGTATACGAGGAAGTTATGGGCGAGCATATTCGCTTCTTCGATGGCTGCGGCAAGGGCGCTATGTGTCCGATCGGCACCGGCGCACTGGATTATCCGGCAATCAAGCAGGCACTGGAAGACATTGGCTACAGCGGCTACATCACCATTGAGCAAGAGCGCGATCCGCGCAATTCCGATACCTCTCTGCGCGATGTCAAGCGCAGCGTAGATTATCTGAAGTCTGTTGGCTATCAGATCTAATTGAGATTATATCACAGAGAGTTTATAGAAGAAGTTTTTTAGGAGGAAATGACTATGATTAACGGTTCTAAGGTTCTGGATCATCCGATTCGTTGGGCTATGGTCGGCGGCGGCAAGGGCAGCCAGATTGGTTACATCCATCGTTCTGCAGCACTGCGCGACAACAACTTCCAGCTGGTAGCTGGCGCATTCGACATCAATCCGGAGCGCGGCATGGCTTTTGCCGCTGAGCTGGGCATTGATCCGGATCGCTGCTATCCGGACTACAAGACCATGTTCGAGAAGGAAGCACAGCGCGAGGACGGCATTGAGGCTGTTTCCATCGCTACCCCGAACAGCGTACACTACGAAGTGTGCAAGGCTGCTCTGGAAGCTGGCATCCATGTTGTATGCGAGAAGCCGCTGTGCTTCAGCACCGAAGAGGGCGAAGAGCTGGTTGCTCTGGCTAAGAAGAAGCACCTGGTTGTCGGTGTAACCTATGGTTACTCCGGTCATCAGATGATTCAGCAGGCTCGTCAGATGATTAAGAATGGTGATCTGGGCGACATCCGTGTTATCAATATGTCCTTCGCATTCGGCGGCTACAACTACAAGATTGAAGAGACCAATGCTGCTGCTAAGTGGCGTTTTGACCCGAAGAAGGCAGGTCCGTCCTTTGCTATGGCAGACGTTGGCACCCATTGCCTGTACATCATCGAGGCAATGATTCCGGACATGAAGATTGACAAGGTTCTGTGCTCCAAGGATGCTTTCGTAGAAGGTCGTGAGCTGGAGGACAACGCGTTCACCCTGATGCGTCTGAACGCTTCCAACCATGTACAGGAGGGCGCAAAGGTTTACTGCTGGTCTTCTTCCATCAACTGCGGCGCACGCCATGGTCATGTGATTCGTGTTGTTGGTTCCAAGGCTTCCATCGAGTGGGATGATGAGCGTCCGAACCAGATGACTTATGAAATTGAGGGTGAGCCGGTACGCCGTCTGGAGCGTGGCGCAGGCTACCTGTATGAGGAAGCTCGCGTAGAAGACCGCATCGGCGGCGGCCATGCAGAGGGTCTGTTCGAGGCATGGGCAAACCTGTATCGTCGTTTTGCTCTGGCTATCGAAGGCATGAGCAAGGGCGAAGAAGAGTACGGTGACTTCTGGTATCCGGACGTTGAAGCTGGTCTGGCTGGCGTCAAGTGGATTGAGAAGTGCGTAGAGTCCGCAAACAATGGCGAAGTTTGGGTTAAGTACTAAGCAATTACCATCTGTTCCATGATTTTGATATAGCAGGTGCCCGGCATCTGCGGAGAGAGTAGAAAGAGCTTCAATCGTTTGTTTTCCCCCAAGCGGTTGAGCGGGAGAAAGCGGAACCCCCTGTTGGATCAATTTCCAGCAGGGGGTTCGTCGTGTATTGGCTTGACAAGCAAGAAGCAAAATGATACTATAAGGATACAAGAGGTACACCGATAGACGGCGCG
>NZ_JBNMHC010000210.1:0-3887 GCF_050872565.1 Butyricicoccus sp.
GCATCAACGGTACCATACTCACCTGTAGACAGGATGTTGGTATAGTACGGCAGCATGAGGAATACCAGTACCTTGGAGGAAAATGTGCCGATGGCAAAAATCAGGGTATTTCCCATCAGCTTTTTGTATCTGTTTTGTGCCATAGAATACTTCCTTATTTGTGATTAGAATAATTTGATTATATCACTGAACCCTGCCTGTTGCAACCAGTTCATACAAGCTACACAAAAACGCAAAAAAAGAGATTGTTCCGATAGCATGCGCTCGAAACAATCTCCTTTCGGATTCATTGATTATCGATCAATTAAACCAGCTCGATAATAGCCATCTCAGCTGCATCGCCGCGGCGCGGGCCGATCTTTACGATGCGAGTGTAGCCGCCGTTGCGGTCAGCGTACTTCTCTGCCAGCTCGCCGAATACCTTAGCTTCTACTTCCTTCTTGGTGATGAAAGCAGCTGCCTGACGGCGGGTTGCGAGGGTGTTCTTCTTACCGAGTGTGATCATCTTCTCTGCGAGAGGACGAACTTCTCTGGCTCTTGCAACAGTGGTCTCAATTCTGCCGTTTTCCAGCAGGAAGGTTACCATTGCTCTGAGCATTGCCATTCTATGGTCAGTGGTTCTGCCGAGTTTACGGTTTCCAGCCATGAGAAAATTACCTCCTTTGGTACAGGTCTATCTATCCTGGCGGAGCCCCCGGCAAAAGAGCCGGGTTCCGCGATATGGTTGGGGTTGATTAGTCTTCATTCTTGGCAAGGGAAAGACCCATTGCCTCCAACTTGTAAATAACTTCTTCCAGAGACTTCTTGCCGAGGTTACGAACCTTCATCATGTCGTCTTCAGAAGTGTTGATGAGGTCTTCTACCGTGTTGATACCGGCACGCTTGAGGCAGTTGAAAGAGCGAACGGACAGATCCAGTTCCTCAATCGTCATCTCAAGAACCTTATCATGCTGTGTCTCAGCCTTCTCAACAACAGTGGAATGAGAACCGATTTCCTCAGAGAGGTCAACAAACAGGGACAGATGGTCAGTCAGAACCTTTGCGCCCAGCGATACAGCGTCCTTAGCTGTGATCGTGCGGTCGGTCCACACTTCCAGAGTCAGCTTGTCGTAATCGGTCATATTGCCGACACGAGTATTTTCAACTGTGTAGTTTACCTTATAGACAGGCGTGTAGATCGAGTCTACCGGAATCACGCCGATTGCAGTCTGATACTGCTTGTTGCGCTCTGCGGAAACATAGCCGCGACCGTTGGTCAGGGTGATTTCCATGGACAGATGCGCGTCGCTCATCAGGGTTGCAATGTGCAGTTCCGGATTGAGGATCTCTACCTCGCCGTCGGTGTGAATATCACCAGCGGTTACAGTGCCTTCTCCACTTGCCTCAATGTAAACGGTCTTCGGTCCATCGCAGTACAGCTTCGCAATGATGCCCTTTACGTTGAGCACGATCTCTGTTACGTCTTCCTTGACACCAGGAATGGTAGAGAACTCATGCTGCACACCATTGATCTTGATGCTACTTGCAGCCGTGCCCGGCAGGCTCGACAGCAGAATGCGGCGAAGAGAGTTTCCGAGGGTGGTTCCGTATCCGCGCTCCAGCGGCTCTACGACGAACTTGCCGTAGGAACCATCTTCTGCAAGGTTTTCGCAGTCTATACGGGGCTTTTCAATTTCGATCATTTAAATGATACCCTCCTTATCAGTCGGCGAAATAATAAAACAAACAAATGAGGGCAAATCTTACTTGGAGTACAACTCGACGATGAGGTGCTCAGCAACTTCGTAGTCGATGTCATCGCGCTGCGGCATTGCGATTACCTTGCCTTCAAAGCTGTCCTTTTCCTTCTCCAGCCACTTCGGAGTAGCAGTAGCGCCCAGCTCTTCAACCAGAGCCTTGAACTTAGCGCTGGAGCGGCTCTTCTCACGAACAGCGATTACATCGCCCGGCTTTACGCGGTAAGATGCAATATCAACCTTCTGGCCGTTTACGGTGAAATGGCCATGGGAGGTCAGCTGACGAGCCTCACGACGGGTCTTAGCGAAGCCAAGACGGAATACAACGTTGTCCAGACGGGTCTCCAGGAGGATCAGCAGGTTCTCACCAGCCTTGCCTTCCATCTTTTCAGCCTTCTTGTAGTATGTTCTGAACTGCTTCTCCAGAACGCCATAGATAAACTTGACCTTCTGCTTCTCAGTCAGCTGCATAGCGTACTCAGACTGCTTTCTTCTGGACTGCTTCGGGTTTCTATTGGTTTCCTTGTTAACGCCCAGAACTGCCGGAGAAATACCCAGAGTCTTGCAGCGCTTCAGAATCGGCTGTGTGTTCTTTGCCATAAGTCTGTATCCTCCTTAAACTCTTCTTCTCTTCGGCGGACGGCAACCATTGTGCGGGATCGGGGTAACGTCCTTGATCATGGTTACTTCCAGGCCGGTAGCCTGCAGTGCGCGGATAGCAGCCTCACGGCCGGAACCCGGGCCCTTTACGTAGACTTCAACAGTCTTCAGGCCGTGCTCCATAGCAGCCTTTGCAGCGGTCTCTGCAGCAGTCTGTGCAGCGAACGGAGTAGACTTACGGGAGCCACGGAAACCCATCTCACCAGCGGATGCCCAAGAAATAGCATTACCGTTCAGGTCGCTGATGGTTACGATGGTATTGTTAAAGGAGGAACGGATATGAGCCGCACCCTTTTCGATGTTCTTGCTTACGCGGCGCTTACGAGAAACGGCGCCCTTCTTCTGTGCCTTAGCCATTTTTCAGTACGCCTCCTTACTTCTTCTTGTTCGCAATGGTCTTCTTCGGGCCCTTGCGAGTACGAGCGTTGGTCTTGGTACGCTGACCGCGAACCGGCAGGCCTCTTCTATGGCGAACGCCACGATAGGAGCCGATTTCTACCAGGCGCTTGATGTTCAGCGCAACTTCACGGCGCAGGTCGCCTTCTACAGTATAATCATGGATCACTTCACGCAGCTTGATCTCTTCTGCTTCAGTCAGATCCTTAACACGAGTATCCGGATTGATACCCGCCTTCTTCAAAATCTCATTGGACAGCTTCCGTCCGATGCCGTAGACATAGGTCAGACCAATTTCTACGCGCTTTTCTCTCGGAAGGTCTACACCGGCAATTCTTGCCATTTATTAACGCACCTCCTGTGTGGTTCAGTGGGGAATCAGCCCTGCTTCTGCTTGTGCTTCGGGTTCGTGCAGATTACCATGACACGACCCTTGCGACGAATGATCTTGCACTTCTCGCAAATCGGTTTTACAGACGGTCTTACTTTCATTGAAATAACCTCCATAAGGTTGTGTCGAACCGGAATGGCAGCCTGTAATGCCTCATTCCGGGGTGTGAATCTGGATTACTTGGATCTCCAGGTGATTCTGCCCTTGGTCAGGTCATACGGGGAGACCTGTACCGTTACTTTATCGCCGGGCAGGATGCGAATATAGTTCATTCTAAGCTTACCGGAGATGTGAGCCTGAATGACCGGCTTCGCCGGATTGTTCAGTTCTACCTTAAAGGTAGCGTTTGGCAGCGCCTCTATGACGGTACCTTCCAGTTCAATCAAGTCCTCTTTTGGCATCTTAATTTCCTCCAATTGTCAGAAAGTCTACGGCCCTGCATGTTTGCCAGGCCCCCGCTCTGATGGAGCAGCGCAGCATCGCTCCTCCGCAGCCGCAGCGGGATAAAATCAAATCATGGGGTTTGCGTGTAGAATCCCCGCTCTCACCAATTTTCTCCGTCAGTAGGGAAGGTCAGAATGACCGGATCTCCCTCGGTGATTGCGATAGAATTCTCGTAGTGCGCAGACAGCTTGCCGTCTGCCGTCTTGACGGTCCAACCGTCCGGCAGGACATTTACTGCATACGTTCCTACATTTACCATA
>NZ_JBNMHC010000211.1:0-3879 GCF_050872565.1 Butyricicoccus sp.
CGATCAGGCAGAGGCAGAAATTCTGGCAGACTGCGGCAGCATTCCGGTTATCAACGGTCTGACCAATTTTGCCCACCCGTGTCAGGTGCTCGCTGATCTGATGACCGTGCGTGAGCATTTCGCACAGCTGGAAGGTCTGAAGATGGGCTTTGTCGGTGACGGCTTCAATATGTGCAATTCTCTGATTGTCGGCTGTCTCAAGGTCGGCATGAAGGTTTCTGTGGCAACACCGGAAGGCTATGAGCCGGATGCAAAGGTGCTGGCATTTGCAGAGGAAATGAAGAAGCAGGGTGCTTCGTTCGAGCTGAGCCATGATATTCATCAGGCGGCGGACAATGCGGATGTACTGTTCACCGATGCATGGATCGGCATGGGTCAGGAAGCAGAGGCGGAAAAGCGCCGCAAGGCATTTGCAGGCTTTACTGTCGATCATGACCTGCTGTCCTGCTGCAAGGAAGGCGTCATGGTACAGCACTGTCTGCCGGCGCACCGCGGCGAGGAAATCACGGATGCTGTGCTGGAAGAGCACGCAGAAGAGATTTTTGAAGAATCTGAGAACCGCCTGCACGCACAGAAGGCTGTCATGGTCATGCTGATGAGTGAAAAGACAGATTTTCATATTTAAATTTTTGGCATCAAAGAAGAGGGCGTTGCGCCCTCTTTTTTTGCGTTGATTTTTTGTGAAATAAGATGCAAACGAGCGAGAATGATAGACATTGTTTCGGGCATATGATACAATAACAATATCCAAAAACAGGGAAGGATGGGTTTGTATGAAAAAACGAATCACGGCATATCTGCTGGCGTTTGCCCTGCTGTGTACCAGCGTTCCGACCGCCTTTGCGGCACAGATGGAACCGTCACAGACGACGGACGGCAAATTCGTCACGCAAGCCAATGTGTCCGGCACGGTGTATCAATCCAAGGTATATTCGCAGGCAGAGCATGAAGCGCAGCTGAAAAATGCGACGTTTACGACTGTCGAATACAGTAGAAACTATGCGCAGGAAACGGCGTCTGTCAGTCAGAATGTCGCAGAAAAGACGACAAATTCTTTCACCAATTATGGTGACCAGCTGTCGAATTATTATTATACCTTTGGCGGCAAGAAGTCGGTCTATGTTGGCTCTGCGATGAAAAAGTTGTATGACAACGTGAAGGCGGATTTAAAGAAGGGAACCGATGGCGCGATTTTCCGTGACGATGGTGCAGAAGAGCAGAAACTAGGTGTCACGTTTTCTACGCCGACATGCAAGCAGCTCGGTGTCAGCGAAGATGCCTATAGTGAGATGATGTTTGATTTCGCTATGGATATGAGCTGGCTGGTGTATCGGAGCATTGACAGCGATTGCCCAGAGATGTTTTATTCTAACGGATATATGTCTATGAGCTATGCGGTCAATGAGGCGGGAAACCGCGTGACGGTGTATATCTATCCGCTGTTCCGCAAGGGATTTGAGACCTATGAGGAGCGCGTCTCCATGAAGCAGGCACTGGACAGCAAGACGAATGAAATTATCAAGCAGGCGTCGCGGTACGCAACAGCATATGAGCAGCTGGAGTTTTTAAATACATGGCTGTGCGAAAACAATTCGTATAATGATGATGCGGCAGCTGGAGACATGACCAAGTATCAAGACGAAGTATCCGGCGCACCGTGGTCCTCTGTCAGCGCGATTTTGAGCAGTTCCGGCAAAACAGTCGGACCGGTATGTGAAGGCTATGCTCGTGCACTTCAGCTGCTGTGCAGCAAGCTGGGCATCAATGCGACGATAGTCGTCAGTGACTCCGGCAATCACATGTGGAACAACGTGCAGTACGGCACGCATTGGACCGGTGTCGACGTCACATGGAATGACAGCGGCAGAGACCGCATGGCATACTTCTGCACGACCGTCAATAATATGACAGGTCACAAGATGGACGATGGAGATTTTGTCGACCGCCTGTCGTATCCGAACCTGATCGCGTTTTCTGCTAACGATACGCTGCCGCAGTATCGAACCGGTGTAGTAAAAGACAAAATTCTTCCGTATTACGATGTGGAGGACAGCTTTTGGGGCATTTCACAGATACGCAATGTTTACGACAAGGGCTATATGTCCGGCATGACCTGCGTGAATTTTGGCATCAATGGTAATGTGACGCGCGCACAGTTCGCGCAGATTTTGTATAACATCGCGGGCAAACCCGCTGTGACATATACCGGTCAGTTCTCTGACGTGTCACAGGATAAATGGTATGCGGCAGCTGTCAGCTGGGCGGCACAGAATGGACTGGTCGGCGGCTATCCGAATGGAACCTTTGCTCCGAATGCAGCCATCAAGCGCGAGGACATCGCGGTAATTCTGTTCCATCGGGCGGGCAGCCAAAGCGCACAGCCGCAGGATTTGGAAGCTAGATTCTCAGACAGCGAGCAGATTGCCGACTATGCGCGAGAGGCAGTCAATTGGGCGGTAGCATCCGGTGTTATCAATGGCAATGCAGACGGCACACTGGAGCCACGCGGCAATGCAACTCGTGCACAGAGCGCAGCAATCATTACCAATATCACAGCGTAATCCAAATGGGATGGAGGAGAACCGGAACAAACCGGTTCTCCCTTTTTTGTGCAAAGATTACAGACGAAACAAGAATTTTGCCGAAAAAGGGTTGCGTTGCTGTTGGTTTTTATGGTATGATAGCAATGCTGCAAAAACAAATGTTTTTCACAGAAAGACACAACCACGCCTTCTGAAAGGAGCCGAGAGACAATTGGAACAGCAGCCGAAATATTATATTGTAGACTCGTCCCTGCTGCCGGAGGTATTTCTGAAGGTGGCGCAGGTGAACCGAAATCTGCAAAGCGGCATATGCCGAACCATCGGCGAGGCAACCCAACAGGTGGGTCTGAGCCGAAGCGCATATTATAAATATAAAGATGGAATCAAGCCGCTGTTTGAAGCGGCGACGCACAGCATCATCACGTTTAATTTGATGGTCACAGACGAGGCGGGTGTCTTATCCGAGATCTTGGCTGTGTTTGCCCGTGCCGGTGCCAATATTTTGACGATCAATCAGTCCATCCCTGTCAATGGACAGGCGGCTGTGACCGTTGCGGCACGAACCGGTGAAATGAACCGACCGGTGGAACAGATGATGTCTGAGATTCTTGCCATTGCCGGTGTATCTCGTATGGAGATTCTGGCAAAGGAATGACAAATAAGGAGGAAAAACCATGTTGAAAGCTGCAATTTTGGGCTTTGGAACCGTTGGTTCCGGTACCCTTGAAGTTCTCGAACGCAATGCGGATACCGTTGCACGCAATGCGGGAGAAGAGATCGAAGTAAAATATATTCTGGATCTGCGCGATTTCCCGAATGAACCGCATCAGGAGCGATTTGTCAAGGACTTTGCTGTCATTGAAAATGATCCGGAGGTCAGCATTGTCATCGAGACAATGGGCGGCAAGGGCGCAGCGTATACCTTCACCAAGCGCAGCTTGGAGGCAGGCAAGCACGTTGTCACGTCCAACAAGGAACTGGTAGCAACGCACGGCGCAGAGCTGCTTCACATTGCCGAAGAGAAGAATGTCAACTATCTGTTTGAGGCATCTGTCGGCGGTGGCATCCCGATTATCCGCCCGATGCAGCGCTGCCTGACGGCAAACCATCTGACCCAGATCACCGGCATTCTCAACGGCACGACAAACTATATCCTCAACCGCATGATTGACGGCGGCTTGGATTTTGCGACCGCACTCAAGGAAGCACAGGATCTCGGCTATGCAGAAGCCAATCCGGCAGCAGATGTCGAGGGCATTGATGCCTGCCGCAAGGTGTGCATTCTGGCGGACATCGCATATGGGGATAATGTCGCTCCGGAAAAGGTAGAGACCGA
>NZ_JBNMHC010000212.1:0-3838 GCF_050872565.1 Butyricicoccus sp.
GCAGAACGTCCGGATGAAATTGACCGCGCACGTGCAGAGCGTGCAAAGCAGCGTGCAGAAGAGCGTCTGCGCCAGCAGCAGAGCATTCAGGAGTACTATCACTCCAAGGCAGCTCTGGCGCGTGCGATGGCACGTTTGAAAGCATCCGGAAAATAAACTTGCTTATCTCTCTTCTCTTAAATAAACAAAGACCGAAGCTGTCTATTACAGATAGCTTCGGTCTTGTTTTTTGTTTTGAACTTACTGTTGACTTGCCCGCGACATCTCTTTCCAATTTCGCAGAAGAAACACAATCGCCATGATGCCAACGAACAAACTGGACACAGGACCCGCGTACAAAATACCATCAATACCGAAAATCTTGCCCAAAATCAGCATCGCTGGGATCTGAATAATAATCTGGCGGAACATAACCAGAGCGGCCGCAGAACCCGCCTTGCCGACAGACTGCAAATACGAACTGCCAACCATCTGAAAGCTGTCCAAGGTAATGAGCAGCAGGAAAATTTTCAGGCATTTGACGGAAAATTCATTATACAGTGCATCAGAAGAACCAAAGATCTGAATGATGCTCATCGGTGCCAGCTGGAACCAAATCGTAGCGACCAGCATAATCGTAAACGCAATAACCAGCAGCATTTTTAGAACGGTTTTCACACGTGAATACGCCTGGCTGCCATAATTATAACTGATAATCGGCTGCGCACCGGAAGACAAACCGGTAATGGCATTGAGCAGCAGCGTGAACACCTTCATTGTGACACCGAGGGCGGTCAGTGGAATCTCTGCGCCATATTTACTCATTGCGCCGTATTTGACCAGCAGATTATTCTGGAAAAACAGCACACAGACAATCGCAAGCTGCGTCACCAGACTGGATGTGCCCATCTTACACAGACGCGGAATGTAGCTGCAGCAGCCGGAAAACGAGCTTTTTTTGAGCTGCACCGACTGATTTTTACAGATAAAATACCAGACGCAAATCAGCGAGCTGACAAGCTGACCGGTAACTGTCGCAATGGCCGCGCCCTTGACGCCCCAATGGAAAACAAAAATCGTCAGCGGGTCACCAATCATATTGATGACAAAGCCCGCCAGCATACTCATCATGGCAATGCGCGGGCTGCCATCCGCACGCACCATGCTCATGGCGCCCCACGAGAACACATTGACACAAGTGCCTGCAACAATAATCCGGCCGTAATCCATCGCATACGGCAAAATCGCTTCCGTCGCACCGAACACATGACACAGCGGTTCCAAGAAAATCGACAGAATAACACTCAGCGCAATACTCGCTGTGAGCAGTGCCAGCAGACCGCCTGCCATGCCCTTTTCCGCCCGTTCCTGCTCATGTACGCCGAGCTTTAAGTTGACATAGCTCGCCGTTCCGTCGCCAATCATCAAACCGATGGCAATCGCGAGCTGCGTCAGCGGAAAGATGACATTCGTCGCGCCGTTGCCCAAGTAGCCAACGCCGTTGCCGATGAAAATTTGATCCACCATGTTATACAGCGCATTGAGCACCCAAGAAATAATGCTCGGCACGGAAAACGCCAGCAGCAATTTGCTGATTTTATCCGTGCCCAAATTCAACGTCTGATTCATGTAGATTCCTCCTATGATATACAGATATTCTAATTAGTTATCTAAGTATTGTTCGCAATAAAAACCTGTACTCGCATGAGACTACAGGTTTTCTATCATTTGCTTTGTGACTTTCAGCCATTCTTTCTGCTGCTCCGGCGAAATGCCGTCTAGCAGCTGCGCTTCCAGTTCCTGCACATCGCGCAAAACATGTTCTTTGTGTCGCAGGGCTTTCTCGCTCGGCACGATCTTTTTCAATCTGCCGTCATACGGAACAGACTCCCGCGCAATCAGCCCATCCTCTTCTAATTTCTTGACCAGTGCGCTGGCAGATGATGGCCGCATCCCGAACTCTTCTTCCAAATCTTTTTGGAACAAGTCGCTGTCCGCATGAGCCAAGATAAAATGCAAAGCCTTTCCCTCCGAACCGCTGTACTCTCCGCGGAAAGCCAGCGCGTCCAGTTGGCGTCGGAAGCGATTGGCAAGAATACCGATATATCGTGACATGTGTTCATCTTTTACCATGATTTTCCCTCTAACTAATTAGTTATCTAAGTATAGCACGCCATACATCACTTGTCAACGAATCCGGACAGAAAAACAGGCACCATGGATTTACACGGTGCCTGCTTGGATGCTATTCCTTTTTACTGCTGGACAGCGACCGGAGACTTGGTAATCTTGCCGTCTACGGTGCAAGAGATTTCACCAGAAATCGTACCGGATTCAATCTTTTCCATCTTTTCGCCTACGTAGAACGTGTAGGTCATGTTCAAGCCGCGAAGCGTCACGGTGTTGTTCTCATCAACCATGATTTTGGTGAAGTTGCTGCCAGATACTCGAACCGAGCCGGAAACGTCGCCGCGCGTCACGGTAACATTCTCTCGTTCGCCCTTCTTGGTCGGAATCAGGGTAATGTTCTTCGTCAGCGGTGTGTACAGCTCTGCGGTGGTATGGATTTTTCCATCTTCCGGATCAACCATGCCGTTGGCCTCCCAATGGAAACCAGCAACCTTCAGGCTGCCATTCTGCTTCTCCTGCCAAGATTCCTGCGCACCATTCTCGATTCTGTAATCGCTGTTTCTGTCAAATTGCAGATGAATGGTATCATCGCCCAAAATTACATTATAAGAAAATGCGATCTGTGCGAACTGCTCTCTGGTGATAACGCCGTGCGGTGCCAGCTTGTTGTCGCCCACGCCGGACACAATACGCTTGCTCACAGCCCAATCCATTGCTTCCTTCGCATAATCGGCAATCTCTGCGCTGTCAGAATATTCGGTATACTTTCCGTTAACCGTCATATCCTTTGCCTGCTTCTGCGCGAAATTCCGCAGAATAACAACCGCATCCTGTCTGCTGATGCTCTGCAGCGGTGCAAACTGATTGTTGCCTACGCCGGAAACCACGCCGTTTTCCTTCGCCCAAGCAACAGCCTTTGCATACCATGCATCGCGCGGCACATCATCAAAGCTGGAAAGATCAGATACTTCCGGTCTGCCAACCTTGTTGTACAAAATCTGTGCTGCCATCGCGCGATTCAACTCGCTCTTCTGGTCGAAAATTTTCTCCGATACGCCGTTCATCAGACCCTTGTCCGACACATAGTCAATCGCCTTGGCAGACCAATCTGTGTCTTTCACGTCATCAAAGCTCAGCGCATACGCAGGAAGCGCGGTTCCTGCCGCCAGTGCAGCGGTCAACGCAACCGCAGCTGTACGCTTTTTCCAAGTGGTTTTCATTTTCATGTTAAAACATCCTTTCGTTTTATCTAAGAGGCAAATATTTACCCCTCTATTAATATGACAACTCAGCAACCCGATTTGCAACAGGTTTTCCAAAATTTTTTTAATTTTTTTCAGTAAACGGACACATTTGAGTATACTGTCGAATTATCGACCAGTACATTTTTAGAGTTGTAGACCTTTGCGTTCAATATGACTCGATACTTATATCCACTCGAAATAGCATAGTTTTTGCTTAAACTTGAACGCGTTCCTGTCCATGTTTTAATCGTTGACCATGAGGTTGTACTTTTAGGACTCCTCTGCAACGTTAATACCAACGAAGCTGTATACCCTGATTTCAAGGAAACGCTTCCACTGCATTTGGCATTTCCATTCAACGTGTTCAGAAAGCAACTCATGTCTTGTATACCAACATATTGTAAATCCACAGATTTCTCTATATGTTCTTCCGTATCATATGCACTTACCGGCATACTCGTCCCTGCGAGAACCCCTGCAATTCC
>NZ_JBNMHC010000213.1:0-3833 GCF_050872565.1 Butyricicoccus sp.
AGCTGAGAAATCTGATGATACATGAAGATACCTCCTCTTGTACAAACAAATGGGAAAATAGCTCCCTCATGAGGGAGCTATTCTTGTTTCTGTTCTGTTTTAGTATAGCATATCCGGCGGGGAAAAGACAAGAGGTTAGAGATATAAAGAGAACCAGCCAAAAGCCTTCCTCCTTGAGGAAGGTGGCGCGGCGTCAGCCGTGACGGAAGGAGCAGCACGTAAACAAGTCTGTATCAGGGTATGCCTAATTCATCAGGTCGAACTGGCTGCTCCCTCAGTCTTCGCCTGCGGCGAACCCAGCTCCCTCAAAGATGGAGCCTACTTGGCTCTCCCTCCGGGAGAGCTGTCATTTGCTTTGCAAATGACTGAGAGGGCTGAATCTTATAAGTTCGTATCGGGCAAATCTGAGAGAGTTTGTAGCTGATACAAGCCCTCTCTGTCGCTGCGCGACATCTCTCCCAGAGACTAACTATTAAATGTCAAGTCCAAAACCTATAAGTAAAGCCAAAATATAAACAATCAAAAAAGTATAGCAAAGTAGACATCCAGCAGGACGCCTACATAAACTTATGAAGTGATTGCACGTTATACTGCGATTTTGTATGATTGTTGGGATTTCTCCATTGCAAAAATTAGTCGTATTAGTTTCTTAGCGGCATGAGAGAGCGCAACATTGTAATGTTTTCCCTCAGCTCGTTTCTTTGCAAGATATGCTGCGAAGGTCGGATCCCAGAAACAAACATATTTAGTAGCATTATAAATAGCATAGCGCAGGTATCGAGAACCGCGTTTCTCCATGTGAGAATACGCACCTCTGAGCGACATCTGACCGGATTGATATGTAGATGGCGACATTCCGGCATAAGCAAGTATTTTGTCTGGTGAATCGAATCGAGAGAAGTCACCAATTTCTGCCAAAATCATTGCGCCCATCCGTACACCTATGCCTGGAATACTCGTAATAGGAGATGCAATTTCTTCCATCATTGTCTGAATGGCCGTTTCAATATCTTTAATTTCAGAATCTAATTCTTGAATCAGACGAATTGTATGCTGCAATTCAAGAGATTTAGCAGGCATCATGGAACCAATGGAACGCCGAGCTGCATTCTGAATGTTTTCTGCTACATCCTTTCCATAACGTCCTTTAGAAGCTTTATACAAGACTGATTTTAAATGTGTTTTATGTGCTGTTGCAATCTGTTTGGCACTAGGAAATTCACTAAGAAGTGCGTAAACAGATGCCATATGTAATGTTGATACCAATTTTTCCAGTTCTGGAAACAAGATTGTGACGAGTCGAGAAATGGATTGCTTTAGTTTTGCTCGTTCACGAACTTTATCAAATCTGTATCTAGTGAGTGACTTTAGCTCCTCATTGTGGTATGCTGTACTTGTGTAGGATTTGAGGTTTACATTAGACATGAGCATAGCTGCAATAGTTCGTGCATCAACTCGATCGGTCTTTGTTTTGCGAAGGCTTAGACTTTTTCGGTAAAGATTAGTATGTAATGGATTGATGACGTAGGTGTCCAGACCTTTATCGAGCAGAAATCCAAGAATATTGTAGCTGTAATGTCCAGTAGCCTCAAGTCCTACTTTTATTTTATCTTCTAGATGAGTACAACGGTGAATTACTTGCAATAATGTCTCGAAGCCATCTATGTTGTTCTGGATAGTGAATACCTCTGCCAGAACTTCACCGGTTGAACTAAGAATAAAGCAGTCGTGCTTATTCTTTGCAACGTCAATTCCTACATAAACCATGATTATGCCTCCAATGTATTGATTTGATACTGCTTCCACAGGACTCTTTACTCTTGTAGCCTTGTTTTACATAAACCGTCTGGCGGTATCTAACTGATTAACAATTCGGTAAAGAGTTGTGGTTGGAGCCTTTGGGAAACCGTCTGGCGGTAGGAGAGACATACCAATCCACAGTATCTCTTATAGTGTAGCATAGCTCTTGGAAATAAGCTTCAAAAACTACTACTCTATAATACAAGGGAGAGACGAGTCTAGCCTGTGCGTAAGGGTAAAAAGCCTTCCTCCTTGAGGAAGGTGGCGCGGCGCAAGCCGTGACGGAAGGAGCAGCGCGTGAACAAGTCTGCATCAGGGTTACCCTAATTCGTCCTGTGTGCACAAGTAAGCCAGACGCAAAAACTCCCCCAAGAGCCGCGTGCTCTCAGGGGAGTTGAGTGTTTTCTGTTTGAAAAACGAATTAATCTTCGTAGTCGTCCTCGTTTTCCCAGTTGTGCCATACGTGCTGTACGTCGTCATTGTCTTCCAAGTTGTCCAGCAGCTTGCGCATCTGTGCCATATCTTCCTGGCTCTCCAGGGTAATGGTGTTCTGCGGAACCATCTGAATCTCAGCCTGTGCAAACTCGAAGCCAGCTTCAGTCAGTGCATCACGAACAGCGGAGAAATCTTCCGGAGCGGTGTAAATCTGGAAGCAATCCTCATCTGCCTGGAAATCATCTGCACCAGCATCGAGAACTGTCATCATGGTTTCGTCTTCATCCAGATCGCCGCGCTCGATAATCAGAACGCCCTTCTGCTCAAACTGCCAAGATACACAGCCGGCATTGCCCAGGCCTGCGCCGTACTTGTCGAAGTAATGACGAACGTCTGCTACGGTACGGTTGCGGTTGTCAGTCAGGGTCTCGCAGATAACAGCGATACCGGACGGGCCGTAACCCTCATATGTATTGGATTCATAAGAAACGTTGCTCTGATTGCCCTTGTCAAGCATACGCTTGATGTTGTCGTTCGGGACGTTGTTTGCCTTTGCTTCTGCGATGCAGTCGCGCAGCTTTGCATTGTTGTCCGGGTTGTTGGAGCCGCCTTCTTTGATTGCTACAGCCATCTTACGGCCAATCTTGGTAAAGATTGCTGCTTTCTTTGCATCGTTTGCGCCCTTGCGCTTTGCGATATTATTCCACTTAGAATGTCCAGACATTGGATGATACCTCCATATAATCGTAAAATCATGCTGATTTTATTAAAAATTCCGTTGTGTACAACACCTAATTATATCATTGGAATACGCAATTGGCAACTGTATATTTTCACAATCCGTGGTCATACTAAAGGCAAAAGAAAGAGAGGTGACACAGAAATGTGCCATAACAAGAAGAATAATCAGCAGAACGAGAATCAGAACCAGTCCCAGTCTCAGAATCAGAATCAGACAAAGAACCAGAAGAACAGCCGCAACAAGAACAACACCTCGTTTTCTTAACGCAGCAGACGAAAACCCGCCTTGGCATCAGCCACGGCGGGTCGGTCTCTGGTTGTCTGCCCATTCCTGTGCGGCAGGGAGCAGAACGGTAAATAATTCATTGAGCCGATCATACGAGCCTTGCAGATACAGCCAGCCAAACAACGCTTCTACGGCTGTCGCAAGGGCGTATTCTGCGACGGAAGAGGATTTCGGTGTGCTTTTCGGCTTGGCGTTGCGTCCGTGACGAAAGACCTCCTGTTCCTCCTCTGTCAGCAGTGGGAGAATTGCCTGCGCACCGGCTGCCTGTGCACCGGCACAGACCAAATGAATGGTCTTGCGATGCAGATTTTTGTTGGTCACAAGACCGGAGTGAATGAGGTATCCGCGGGTCATCAGTTCATACACACTGTCGCCCATATGCGCCAGCGCAAGAGAACTGCACTGCTTGAGTGCCTGCTCGCTCATCAGCGGATGGAAAAAATCTGTCATAATTCAAAAAACCTTTCCCTTTTTGATAAAAACGGGGTATAATAAATAGGTAATATATAATACCCAATGCAAACGGCTTCTGCATGAGATGCAGTGCTATTATTATATACCGCATTTGCAG
>NZ_JBNMHC010000214.1:0-3785 GCF_050872565.1 Butyricicoccus sp.
GGAACAGTTTCTTTTTCCCGGCTTCCTGCACCGCCATCGCCATAGAAAGCGCGCCCTTGATCGGGCGCAGTTCACCGCTCAGGCTGATTTCTCCGATAAACACGCTGTCCTCCGGCAGCGGTTCTTCAATATTTCCCTGTGCCGCCAACAAGCCGAGCAAAATCGGCAGGTCATAGACGGCACCTTCTTTGCGAATATCTGCCGGAGCCAAATTTACCGTCTTTCTCGCCGGAAGCAGTGCCATGCCGATGCTCCGCGCCGCTGTCGTGACGCGCTCTTTCGACTCCTTGACCGCTGCACCCGGCAGGCCGACCAGCTCAAACGACGGCAAGCCATTGACCAGCCCGCACTCTACCGTCACAAGATACCCCTCAATGCCATAAATGCCTGCGGAAAACACCGTTGCTATCATATGCCATCTTCCCCTCTTTCTCTGTTTTTTTCATTGTAACGCAATCAAAATACCTTGGCAATATCACCAGAACACTGTAAGCGCTTTCATTTTTTGGTGCAAAATTCTCCGAAAATTGTTAAAAACTTCACCTGAATAGCACAATAAATGAGGTTTTTTGCCTTTCTATCGGCTTTTTTATGCCTTTTGCTCAAATTCTTTCGTTTTTGTGTTTACATTGCAATCTTTTTTTGCTAAAATAAGCATGGTTACGAATAGCACCTCTGCGCTGTTCGCACAGCTGCTGTTCCCCGGTATCAGCCCACTCCTGATCGCTCCGAGGCAGCACCTACCGCATACGGGTTGGTATCCGTGCGCGGTTACCTACATTATATAGGAGGAACGATATAACATGGCAAGAAAAATGAAATCCATGGACGGCAATACCGCTGCGGCTCACGTATCTTATGCGTTTACCGAAGTTGCTGGTATTTATCCGATCACCCCGTCCAGCCCGATGGCCGACAATGTTGACCAGTGGGCAGCTGCCGGTAGAAAGAACATCTTCGGCACCACCGTTAAGGTCGTAGAAATGGAGTCTGAGGCAGGCGCTTCCGGCACCGTACACGGCTCTCTGGCAGCTGGTGCTCTGACCACCACTTACACTGCATCTCAGGGTCTTCTGCTGATGATCCCGAACATGTATAAGATTGCAGGCGAGCTGCTGCCGTGCGTATTCCACGTATCCGCACGTACTGTTGCTTCCCATGCACTGAATATCTTCGGCGACCATTCCGACGTTATGGCATGTCGCCAGACCGGTTTCGCTATGCTGTGCGAGACCAACCCGCAGGAAGTTATGGACCTGTCCGCTGTTGCTCACTGTGCAGCAATCGAGGGCCGCGTTCCGTTCATCAACTTCTTCGACGGCTTCCGCACCTCTCATGAGATCCAGAAGATCGCTGTATGGGATTACGACGATCTGGCTGATATGTGCGACATGAAGGCTGTTGAGGAGTTCCGTGCCCGCGCACTGAATCCGGAGCATCCGGTTATGCGTGGTTCCCACGAAAACGGCGACATCTTCTTCCAGCACCGTGAGGCTTCCAACGTTTACTACGAAGCAGTTCCGGAAATCGTTGAGAAGTACATGGGCAAGGTTAACGAGAAGCTGGGCACCGACTACAAGCTGTTCAACTACTACGGTGCACCGGACGCTGAGCGCGTGATCATCGCTATGGGCTCCATCTGCGACGTAGCAGAAGAAGTTATCGATTACCTGACCGCTCAGGGCGAGAAGGTTGGTCTGGTAAAGGTTCGCCTGTACCGTCCGTTCCGCGCTGACAAGCTGCTGGAAGCTATCCCGGCAACCGCTAAGAAGATTGCTGTTCTCGACCGCACCAAGGAGCCGGGCTCCCAGGGCGAGCCGCTGTATCAGGATGTTGTATTTGCTCTGGCAAATGCAGGCAGATCTGTATTTACCTGCGGCGGCCGTTATGGTCTGGGCTCCAAGGATACGCCTCCGTCTTCCGTATTCGCTGTATACGAAGAGCTGGCTAAGGACGAGCCGAAGAAGCAGTTCACCCTCGGCATCGTGGATGACGTTACCAACCTGTCTCTGGCAGAGCACGCATCCCCGAACACCGCAGCTGAAGGCACCATCGAATGTAAGTTCTGGGGTCTGGGCGGCGACGGTACCGTTGGTGCAAACAAGAACTCTATCAAGATCATCGGCGATAACACCGATAACTACGTACAGGCTTACTTCCAGTACGACTCCAAGAAGACTGGCGGCGTAACCGTATCGCATCTGCGCTTCGGTGCTAAGCCGATCAAGTCCCCTTATTATATCAACAAGGCTGACTTCGTTGCCTGCCACAACCCGTCCTACGTTGTCAAGGGCTACAAGATGGTCAACGACGTAAAGCCGGGCGGCGTATTCCTGATTAACTGCCAGTGGACGCCGGAAGAGCTGAACGAGTACATGCCGGCTGAGGCTAAGCGTTACATCGCGAAGAACAACATTCAGCTGTACACCATCAACGCTATCGACCTGGCTATCAAGATTGGCATGGGCAAGCGTACCAACACCATTCTTCAGTCCGCATTCTTCTCCCTGGCTAAGGTAATGCCGGAAGAGACTGCTATCCAGCTGATGAAGGACGCTGCTACCCATTCTTACCTGAAGAAGGGTCAGGACATCGTTGATATGAACCATAAGGCAATCGAGCTGGGCGCTACTGCTTACGAGAAGATCGACGTTCCGGCTGATTGGGCAAATGCAGTTGACGCAGCTCCGGCAGAAGCTCCGGAAGGCCGCGAGAAGACTGTCAAGATGGTTACCAACCTGATGGAGCCGATCGACCGCATGGACGGCGACTCCCTGCCGGTATCCGCATTTACCGATTACGTAGACGGTACCTACGAGCATGGCGCAGCTGCTTACGAGAAGCGCGGCACCGCTGTTACCGTACCGACTTGGGACGCTGAGAAGTGTGTTCAGTGTAACCAGTGTGCATATGTTTGCCCGCACGCTACCATTCGTCCGTTCGCTCTGACCGAGGAAGAAGTTGCAGCAGCTCCGTCTGCTATCAAGACTGCTCCGATCAAGGTTGGCGCTGGCAAGGGCGTTTACTCCTTCACCATGTCTGTTTCCCCGCTCGATTGCATGGGCTGTGGTGTCTGCATCGGCGTTTGCCCGACCAAGGCTCTGACCATGGTTCCGCAGCATGAGGAAGCTGCTCAGGCTGAAGTATTCGAGTACACTGTAAACAAGGTTTCCCGCAAGCCGGAGATGGAAGACATCAAGACCGTCAAGGGTTCCCAGTTCAAGCAGCCGCTGCTTGAGTTCTCTGGTTCCTGCGCTGGCTGTGCTGAGACCTCTTACGCTCGTCTGATTACCCAGGTATGCGGTGATCGTATGTACATCTCCAACGCTACTGGTTGTTCCTCTATCTGGGGCGGCCCGGCAGCTACTTCCCCGTACACCGTCAACAAGGACGGCCGTGGTCCGGCATGGGCTAACTCCCTGTTCGAGGACAACGCTGAACATGGTCTGGGCATGTATCATGGCCAGAAGGCACTGCGTGAGAACCTGAAGGCTAAGACCGAGGCTCTGATCGCTGTACCGTATGCACAGCAGGCTCTGAAGGATGCTGCTCAGAAGTGGCTGGATACTTACGCTGACGGCGCTGCTAACCAGGCTGCAACTGAAGCTTACATCGCTGCTCTGGAGAGCAACGTTGAGCCGAACTGCGACTGCGAGGCTTGCACGCTGGCATCTGAGATCCTGGCTAAGAAGGATTACCTGTCCAAGAAGTCCGTATGGATCTTCGGCGGCGACGGTTGGGCTTACGACATCGGCTTCGGCGGTCTGGATCACGTTCTGGCTTCC
>NZ_JBNMHC010000215.1:0-3752 GCF_050872565.1 Butyricicoccus sp.
ACAGATATGCGTCTGCTTCAGCATCTGAAGGAACTGGAAGAGCCGTTTGAAGCACATCAGATTGGTTCTTCTGCGATGCCGTATAAGCGTAATCCGATGCGTTCGGAGCGTATCTGCTCTCTGGCTCGCTATGTCATGATTGATACACTCAATCCGGCTGTTACCTCTGCAACGCAGTGGTTCGAGCGCACGCTGGATGACTCCGCAAACAAGCGTATTTCTGTTCCGGAAGCATTCCTTGGTATCGATGCTATCCTGAACATTATGATTAACATCTCTGAGGGCATCGTGGTTTATCCGAAGTCCATCGAGAAGCGCGTGATGAGCGAGCTGCCGTTTATGGCAACCGAAAACATCATGATGAGTGCAGTAAAGCGCGGCGGCAACCGTCAGGAGTTGCATGAGCGCATTCGTGAGCACTCCATCACCGCTGGCAAGCGCGTGAAGGAAGAGGGCTTGGACAACAACATGGTAGACCTGATTGCTGCTGACCCGATGTTCGGTCTGACTAAGGAAGAGATTCTGGCAGAGATGAACCCGAAGGCATACATTGGCCGCGCACCGCAGCAGGTAGAAGACTTCATCAAGAACGACGTGATGCCGCGCATTGAGAAGTATCTGGCTGATGACAACATCAAGGTTGAGATTAACCTGTAATTTTATTCAATGGAATCGTTTAGACCGCAGAACATGATGTTCTGCGGTCTTTTTTCGCGCATTCGTACAAAATGTCATCTTGACTTGTTCTGGCGATGGGCATATACTAATTAGAGATTGCTAACTGCTAGAAAGTGGAGAATGACATATGTTTTTGGAAATCCATCAGATTCGGAAATCCTTCGGAGAAGGAGAAAATCGAGTAGAAGTGTTAAAAGGAATTGACCTTGCGATTGAAAAAGGGGAGTTTTGTGTGCTTTTAGGCGCGTCTGGTTCGGGCAAATCGACGCTGCTCAATATTATCGGCGGCATTGATGAAGCAGACAGTGGCGATATTTGCATTCGAGAGACAAAATTGGCAGATATGAATGAGAAAGCACTAACTTTGTATCGCAGAAATCATCTGGGATATATTTTTCAGATGTACAATTTGATTCCCAATTTGACCGTGCGGGAAAACATCGAAGTCGGCGCGTATTTGTCCACACATCCGCTGGATGTAGAGGAATTGCTGCATACCTTAGGGCTGTATGAGCATCAAAACAAGCTGCCCGATCAGTTGTCTGGTGGTCAGCAGCAGCGCACAGCAATCGGACGGGCTGTAGTGAAAAATCCAGATCTGTTGTTGTGCGATGAGCCGACCGGTGCACTGGACTATCACACATCCAAAGAGATTCTCAAGCTCATTGAAACCGTCAATCAAAAATACGGGAATACGGTTATTATGGTAACGCACAATGATGCGATCAAAGATATGGCTGATCGCGTGGTACGTCTGCGCGATGGTATGATTTTGAAAAACTATACCAATACGTCCCGCATTCCGGCAGAAAAACTAGAATGGTGAAGCACATGAAAAATCCTCTGAGAAAACGATACTGGCGCGATTTTAAGCAGGAAATCGGTAAATATCTCGTGATTTTCCTGCTGATGACGGCAAGTATTGGATTTGTTTCCGGCTTTTTGGTTGCCGATGGCAGTATGCTGCAAGCGTATCATGATAGCTTTGAAACCTATCATGTGGAAGACGGCAATTTTACGGTACAAAATCAGCTCAATCACGCGCAAATCCGCGACATAGAAGCGCAAGGCGTTACACTGTACGATTTGTTTTACACACAGAAGCAGCTGACCAATGACAGCAAGCTGCGTATTTTTGCCAAACGAGAGCAAGTCAACTTAGAATGCCTCATGGAAGGTGAGATGCCGAAACATTCCAATGAAATTGCTATTGACCGCATGTATGCCGATAATAATAATCTTTCTGTTGGCGATACGCTGACAAGTGACAAGCAGACTTGGACCATTACCGGCTTGCTGGCACTATCAGATTACAGCTGTTTGTTTGAGAACAACAGCGACACGATGTTTGACGCGACAAAGTTCGGCGTTGCCATTGTGACACAAGATGCCTTTGCTGCCATCTCGGCGGAGGACAAGACGTTTTGCTATGCTTGGACCTATCAGCAGGCACCTGCCGATGAGACAGAAGAAAACGCAAAAGCAGAGGATTTTTTGGAATTTTTGAGCGGAAAAGTTGCTTTGACAGGCTTTATTCCGCGTTATACCAATCAGGCGATTCTTTTTGCCGGAAATGATATGGGCAGTGACCGCGGCATGATGATTATGCTGCTGTATATGGTTATCGCCATTATGGCGTTTGTCTTTTGTTTGATTATCCGTGATACCATAACCAAAGAAGCGGCTGTCATTGGCACCCTGCGGGCATCTGGATATACCAAACAGGAGTTGATCCGGCATTATATGACGATGCCGACGATTGTCACCTTGGTGAGTGCCTTGCTGGGAAATATCATCGGCTATTCATTTATGAAGGATTACTGTGCAGGCATGTATTATGGAAGCTATAGCCTGCCGACGTATGTAACCATCTGGAATGGAGAAGCCTTCGTGCTCACAACGGTAATTCCCGTGCTCATGATGGTCGTTTTGACTTGGATTATTTTGCGGCGCAAGCTGACGCTGCCTCCGCTCAAATTTCTGCGCCGAGATTTGCGAAAAAAGCAGCAGAAAAAGCCGATATGGCTGCCAAAAAGTCTTCCATTTTTGCATCGGTTTCGTCTGCGCGTGATTTCTCAAAACATAGGAAATTATCTGATTTTATTTGTCGGCATTTTGTTTGCCAATTTACTGCTGATGTTTGGTTTGGCGCTTCCGGATGTACTTGATGTGTATCAAGAAAATTTAGAGCATAACATGCTGTGCAACTACCAGTATATTTTGCAAATGCCATATGATGCGATGAGCGATGATCCGTCGATGGGAAGTATGGTATCTGCGTTGCTGTTCCAGCTTGATGTGCAGACAAACAACGAACAGGCAGAGAAATTCACAGCATATACGCTGAAAACCGTAGATACCGGCTATGCCAGCGAAGACATCACCGTATATGGCGTTCGACCGAACAGCGAGTATATCCATTGGAAGCATACAGACGGAAGCGTGGCAATTTCTTCTCTTTACGCAGACAAATATAATTTACAGGCGGGCGATACAATCACGCTCAAAGAGCCGTATAAAGATACGCGCTATACGCTTTCTGTCTCAGATATTTCGGATTATCAAGGTGCATTGTGTGTATTTATGAGTCAAGAAGATTTGAATGCGATGTTGGATTATGACAGCGCATATTTCAGCGGCTATTTATCCGACACGCCGATTACGGATATACCAGACAAGTATCTGGCTTCTGTCATTGACATTGATGCGCTGACCAAAGTCTCTAGACAGTTGGATGTCTCTATGGGAAGCATGATGTATTTGGTTGATGGATTCGGCATTGCTGTTTTTGTGATATTGATTTATCTGCTGTCCAAAATTATCATCGAGAAAAACGCGCAGGCAATATCTATGACGAAAATCCTTGGATATAATAACCGAGAAATTAGCAGTTTGTATATCCTTTCAACGTCTGCCGTTGTCGTTGCGCTGCTGCTTCTCAGCCTTCCTATAGAGACAAATTTGCTTACCGCCCTATTTGGCGTGATTATGCGTTCAGAAATGACGGGATGGATTCCACTGGTCATTCGCACGAGAATCTATGTGCAGATGATTGTGATCGGTATCATCACATA
>NZ_JBNMHC010000216.1:0-3747 GCF_050872565.1 Butyricicoccus sp.
CCTATAATCTGAGCCAAAATTGTTCCTCCTACGTCTCGCCAAACCGGCAAAACGCTCTCTCATAAAATCTATTGTATCCGCTCAAAACTTCCGGCAGCAAGGCAGCCTGTCAGCAGTGCCATGCTCGGATTGCGGGAAATGCGTTCATCCAACTCGCCCATCCAATCGTACAGCGCGAGCATTTGTCGAACGGTGAGCCTGTGACTCACAGCTTTGGTCTGTTCCTGTAGTGCCGGAAGCAGCGGCGATGCCATGCCATGTGCGCAGAAAATCGCATCGCGCATGGCTGTGCGCAGAGCCGTCAGCACATGGGAAAACTGCTGCCGCGACAAGCCGGAGCAGTGCTCGGCTGCTTGCAGCAGGCACAGTTCGTTTTTGCTGTCCAGTGCGCGCAAAAACTCGCCCGCCATCTGGGTAATCTCTTCCGCCTCTTCGCTGAGTGCCGCAATCGCATCTCCTGCAATGCCCTGACAGCCTGCGGCGGCAGACTGCAAAACAGCAGGATCTTTGTCCGGATATTTCTGCCGCAGCAGATGCAGCACGGATCCCCGATCCAGCGGAGCCAAGGCATATTGCGTACAGCGTGACAAAATCGTAGGCAGAATTGCACTTTCGTTTTCCGTCATCAGAATAAAAAAGGCGTATTCCGGCGGTTCTTCCAGCAGCTTGAGCAGCGCATTTTGCGCCGCAGCGTTCATATTCTGCGCATGGCGAATGAGAAAAATCCGGCGGTCACTGTCGCCCGGATAGACGGCGCAATCTGACCGAATGCGGCGCGCCGTGTCCACTTTGATCTCTGCATCACCCAAATCAATGCAGGTGACATCCGAGTGATTGTTCTGCTCGACCTTGCGGCAGGCCGCGCACTGCCCGCACGGCTTTTCGCCCGTGCTCTCGCATAGCAGTGCCATGGTCAGCACGCGCGCCGCCGTCAACTTGCCAATGCCTTTCGGACCAGTCAGCAGAATGCTCTGCGGAAATCGTCCGCGCAGGGCATGTTGCCAAGCCGCTTTCAATTCAGTATTTCCCAGCAGACTGGCAAACGTCATGACGGTTCCGCCTTTCCTCAAAAATCGCCATCCATCACGCAAATGGATGCAGTATCAGTATACCATCCGTCCCGCAGAAATTCAATGTGAACTTGCCGAATCCGTTCTCCCGGATACACCAGCGGCACCCCGGGCGGATACGGCGTGATCGGCCGCGCACAGATTTTACCGGCACTCTGTCCCAGCGGCACGGTTGTCTTTTTGCCAAACCACGCACGGCGAACCGAGCAAATGCGCTCCGGCTCCGGAAACGGCAGCGGTTCTTTGTGCGGCTTTGGCACCGCGCAAAACCGTTTGTCGCGCAGCGCACCCATGAGCCGCGCATAATCACGTTCTGTATCCGCGCCGGTGCAGATGCACACGAGATAATTGGCATCTGCCATCTCCGCATCAATCGCAAAATCCTCATGCAAGATAGCGGAAAGCTGCTGACCGGTGACGTTAGTGTCTGTGCAGCGAATGGTCAGTCTGCACGGGTCAAGCGGTGCTTGTTCCTCTGTCAAGGTGTCAAATACTGTCGTTCTCGCGATTTCTCGCCGGAGCGCCTGCACGCGCTCAGCGCACTGCGCATACGCCTGCGCACCGTCTTTTTCCAGCCAATCCCGTGCCAAATCAATGGATGCGAGCAGCAGATACGACGGGCTGGACGTGCCGAACAGCGTTGCTGTCTCCAGCAGCGTTTCAAACGAAATGCGCCCGGAGGACAGCAAAATCGCGCTTTGTCCCCACGCGGGCAGCGTCTTATGTGTGCTCACCGCCGCGAGATCTGCGCCCTGCTCGATGGGTGACGGCAGACCAACCGCCTTGAGATGGGCGCCGTGTGCCGCATCGACAAGTAGCGGCACGCCGTGCGCATGACAGATGTCCGCCAGCTGCGGGATATTTTGTAAAATGCCATAGTAATTGGGGCTGGTGATAAGAACGGCAGATGCCTGCGGGTTGTCCCGCAGCGTCTGTTCGACTGTTTTCGGGTCAAGCAGCCCCGGCATTCCGTCCAGCGGCTCCGGCACGACAAATACCGGCGTCAAATCCAGCAGTGCCATCGCGTGCGTAACGGATTTATGGCAGTTTCGGTCTAAAATCAGCGTGCCGCCCTCCGGCACAGCCGCGCCGATGGCCGTCATCAGCGCCTGTGTCGAACCGCCGGTCAAAAACAAGCAGTCCTGTGCGCCGTAATATCGTGCGGCATCTCGCTCGGCGGAGAGAATCGGCTCATCGCCTTCATATAAGTTGCCGGTTCCTTCGATTTCCGTATAATCAATCGGAAACGGGAAATTTAGTTCCGGCAGTACCGGGCGGCCTTTGTGTCCCGGCATATGAAAACGGGCGGCCTTGCGAGCCGCCTGTTTCCGTAATTGTTCGTACAATCTTGCGTCAGACATATTCCTTCGTTACCAGTGGGCTGAGATACAGCGGATTGACATCGAGAATCGCGGTGTCTCCGTTTTTAATATCCAGTCCTGTCACATCGCAGGAGACATGGCACAGACCTACATGTCCCAGCACGCGGACGCGATGTCCGGCAATGCTGATGTAGATATTGCCCTTGCCTCTGCCGTCTTCCAAATCATTCTTGATATAGCGCATGACGTCGCGCGGACGGAACAAATCGCGCTTTTTCTCGACAGAAAAGCCGTCCGTGTAGCCGACCGGTACCACGGCAACGCGCGTCGCGTCTTTTGCGACATAGCCCGCGCCGTAACCAAATGTGTGTCCCTTCGGCACGGTGCGCGTCTCAATGACGCGGCTTTCGAGGTATCCCAGACGAGACAGTCCATATTTTGCACCGTTGACAATGCGTCCGGTAAAGGCAGAGCCGACACGAACCGCGTCCAACATCATATCGTCATAGCGGAACACGCCGTTGGAGTTTGCCGCATGGCGCATTCCCACCGAAATACCGTCTGCTTCCAGCTGGCTGACAATGCCGCACAGCTGCTTATACTGTCCGCGTGTCGCCGCCTCATCGGCAAACGAGGAGTGAAAATGCGTATAGATGCCGGTCACCTGAATGCCCGGACACTGGGTGTATACCTTCTTGATCTCTGCATACTGATCCGGCAGAAAGCCGTATCGTCCCATGCCCGTGTCAATCTTGATATGTGCCTTTGCCTGTATGCCGCAGCCCTGTGCGACTTCGTTCAGGCATCGAGCAGCTTCCGGCGAGCCGACTGTCGCAATCGCGTTTGCCTGTACAACCTGATACGCTTCATCTGCCATGGCCGTGGAGCGCATCACGAGAATGTCTTCTTCGGTATATCCCCAATCTCGCAGACGCTGGGCGTCCTCCGGCTCCGTCACCGCGAACATGCGGATGCCGGTCTCCTTCAAGACCTCTGCCATCTGCTTCATGCCAAATCCATAGCCGTCTGCTTTTAATACGGCAAAGACCGGCACACCGGCTTTTTTCTGAATGATGCGGGAGTTTTCTTCGAGCTTTTCCCGCTCAATAACGAACTTTTTCATGTTACTTGTTCTCTTCCGGCTTCTTGTCCTCAGCCTTCTTCTCTTCCGGCTTCGCCTGCTTCTGCTCGCCGCGATGGTCGCCGGTCAGGTTCTTCGGCTTTGAGGTATCCAGTGCAGCGTTCTTCTTCAGGAAGCGCTTGCGGCGCAGGTTGCGATAGGTGCTCTGACCGTGTACGACAGCAAAGTATACCGGCTTGTTGAATACGAGGTCATATTCACCGACAAACTGTAC
>NZ_JBNMHC010000217.1:0-3746 GCF_050872565.1 Butyricicoccus sp.
AGGCGTGTTCTTGCGCACAGGATATTCGCTTCGCCAATGGTCTTCTGCGCGATGCGCACCGGTACAGCAACCTCTCGCAGATGCATACCAATGAGTGTGCCGCCAATATCCAGTCCGGCATGGGCGCGAATGTGCTCGACAGCAACCGGCTCATCAAAGTTTTCCCAACAGGTCGTGGCAAACGAACCGCCTGCCTTCGGCTGCGGCAAAACATTGACCGGCTCATAGCCATATGCCTCGGCTGCCTGCTGTTCCATAATAATCGCGCGATTGAGGTGTTCGCAGCACTGTGCCGCCAGATAAATGCCATGCGGCTCCAAAGCGGCATAGGCACCGCGGTAAATGGCTCCAGCAATATCCATAGACGAAGCAGAGCCGATCTTCTGACCGCCCACTTCGCTTGTTGAACATCCAATGACAAACAGGTCTCCCATCTTGAGTTTTGCCTGCTCCAATACTTCACTGACAGCTTTTTGTGTCTCTTGTTCGATTTGTTTGAGTTCCATGATGCACGTCCTCCTTACGATTCTCTCGTCTTATTCCCGTATCATCTGGCAATATGTCAGCGGTTCAAAGCCCATCTTTTTATATAGTGCGGCAGCGCGGGTGTTTTCCGGCGTGACTTCCAAGCGAAACCGTGCCGTATCCGGATATGCCGAAAACAGCCAATCGAAAAAGGCGTGTCCCAGTCCCTGTCCGCGCAGTTCCGGCTCAATAAACAATTCCTCTATCATCACGCAGGCTCCCGCTTCTGTTGCGTACATATGGGTCAAATACGCATATCCTGCGTGTTTATCGCCCAAATACAGCATACAGCCCTCTATCAGTGGATTATCCGATACGGCCTGTTCAAAGCTGCGCGCCAGCACGCGTTCCGGCACCGGATGCGTGACAGCGTCCGACTGATAAAAGTCCTTCACGCGCGGCATAACATACGCCTGATCCGCCTGCGTCATGCGTTTGACAGTCAACATGTTCTATCATTTCCTATTCTAAACTTATTGCAGTGCCTGCTGGGCAATCGCGCGGCGGCACTGCGTCAAATGCAGCAGCATGGCGTCGTACGCCGCCATCTGATCGTGTGCACCAATTGCCGTGAGAATTTCTCTGTTGCTGCGCGCCAGTTCCTCCAGCGCCTTCTGTGACGGCGTACCAGCCAGCATAGACGGTGGGCCGCACAAAATGACCGCCAGATTGGGCACGACAACATTGCCCGATGTCCGGGCAATGGCAGCGTGATAGGCGGTATTTTCCTCCGAAAAATCCTCGCCCGCCAGCATTTTCTTCTCGCAGGCATCGCACAGCTCCATCAGATGCTGCAATTCTTCCGGCGTGCAGCGGCTCGCCGCCAGCGACGCCAGACGCGGTTCCAGCAAAAAGCGCAGTTCGAGCAAATCCGTCGCCACTTGTACTTTGTCGGTCAAAAATTCTAAGCCGAGCGGGTCTTCACTGACGCCGCTCCGGTCGGAAACAAAGGTACCGGAACCACGGCGAATCTCTACAACGCTGCGGCTGACCAAGGTCTTAATCGCCTCGCGCAGAGTGCTGCGTCCGACGCCGAGTGTTTTTGCCAATTCAAATTCGTTTGGCAGCTTATCGCCGGGCTTGAGCTTTTGCCCGATAATGCTGCGGACGATTTCATCCGCCACGCGGTCTGTCAGCAGTTTTCCGGTTTCCATGATTCTGATTCCTTTCTGTTCTCTCTATATAAGTTTATCCCGCCGTTGTGTTGCAAACGGCATTGTCGCTCGCCTGAATGGCTCTTGTCTGGATACCGCAGTACTTCATATACGGCAGCAGCTGACGAAGGACGGTATCTGTTGCCACACTGCCGTCAAAGCGTACCGCCGGTGTTCCTGTCGTGTCAATGGCCTTAGATACCGCCTGATAGCTGGCATCTGCCGCCTGTCTCGATTCGTTCGCGCTGGTATTCCAATCCCAAACGCGATAACCCGCGTTGAGCAGTGTATTGAGCGTTTCGCTGCTGATATTGCCGGAGGTTCCGCCGGAAATGCGTACCAGACGCGTCGGCATACCAGTAATCACAGACAACTGCTTGTTTGCCTGATCCAGCAGAGCAACTGCATTGCCGCTGTTTGCCTGCTCCGGTGTCAGCAGCAAACCGATGCTGTTGCCGTCACCCGTCAAATGGCGCAGCATATCATCCGAGCCATACAGATTCTCTGTCGATACAAAGAAGGTCGCCTGCATTCCGCTCGCGGACAGTGTATCCGCAATCGAACCTGCCACATCATCCAGCTTGCTGTCTATCGTGAGATACACGGCGTCCGGAATATTTTTCGGCATGGTATAGGCGAATTCCGTCACTGTGACTGTGCTGCCCGGCATATACAAGAAGGTATTGCCCGTGTTCGGCACGTACGTAAACTGGCTGCCAACGCCGGTAATCGGCTTGGTCAGGGTGTTGCCCGTATTGCTGCCGGTGCTCGGCTTGCTGCTCGGCGAGCTTGGCTGTTTGCTCGGCTGCGGAGCCGGTGTCGGCTGGTTGTTGTGATTCGGCTGGTTATCCGGTTTGTTGTCCGGCTGGACATTACCATCCTGAACCGTGACAGTGCAAGACGCCGTGACACCGCCCACAGACACGGTGATGCGCGTGGTACCGGCACGAACGCCGTAAATTCTGCCGTCTTTATAGTAAGCAATGGACGCATCTTCCGACTCCCACTGCGCAGATGCAATATCAGCATCTGCCGGTGTCGGTGTCACCTGAACCGCAATGCTGTCTCCAACGAACATCTTTGTGCTGCTCGGCTTGATGGTCAGCGATTTCACATCGGACTCGACAGAAATCGTCAATTTTGCGGTGACATTGCCCGCTGCCGCTGTAATCGTTGCCGAACCAGCCTGATGCGCCGTCACCTTGCCATTGCTGTCGACGGACAAAACGTCCGGTTGGTCTGATTTCCATGTAATTTTCGCATCATCCCGCGCCTCTGACGGAGTGATGGACAGCTGCAGTTTCTGGGTCTCTCCGACGCGCATTTCCTGCGTGCCCTCGATGGTCATGGTTTCGACTGCATAGCCGGAAACTGTAATCGTGCAGGAAACCTTTCTGCCGTCAGCCAGGATTTTGCCGACTGTCGCTGTTCCCACTTTTTTTGCCGTGACCACACCGGTCTCTGCATCAATCTCTACGGCATTGCCGCCTTCCAAAATGCCCCATTTGGTATCTTGGCTGGGGTTTTCACCGGAACCCTCTGCTTGATTGTCGGATTTTGTTCTGTCACCGACATAACTAATGGACAGCTTGACCTGTTCACCGATTTTCATCGTTGCCGATCTCGGCTTATCCGGTTCCAATACAATCTGCTTTCGCACCGGCGCGGCAGTAGCCGCACTATTTTCCTTTGGCGTTGCCACAGCAACCGCACCGCAAAGCAGCACGCCGCAAAGCAAAGCACAAAGCATTTTCGTCATTTTTTTCATGTGATTCTCATCTCCCTGCGATACCCGCATAGATATTTATTCAGGTTTATTATACCGCACACACCGGTATTTGTCACAGCATTTTTGCCGGAATTCTAAACAAATTTACGCAGTGTTTCCCTAGGCAAATCAATCGACATTTTTTTGCGTTTTGTTTCATATCCCGCTTTCTGTTGCGCACCCCTTCGAGCAATGTTATAATAAATATATCTTTTCATTGCATCACAACAGGGAGGGCAACCATGAACATCGAACAGCAAATTCGAGAATTTTTAACCGGACAGAGTGCCAAGGCATAT
>NZ_JBNMHC010000218.1:0-3732 GCF_050872565.1 Butyricicoccus sp.
TACAAATCGCGCAAGGTAATCTTAGTGTCCGCCAGTACGCCAAAGCCCAGCTGATCTGTGTTGGCGTACTGATTGATTTGATCCGACACAAACGTACCCTTGCCGCGCTTGACGGTGAGCAACCCTTCCGAAGTCAAAATGCGGATGGCCTCGCGCAGCGTCGCGCGGCTGATTCCCAACTGTTCCGACAAATCGTTCTCGTTGGGCAGCTTTTCGCCGTAGTGAAATTTTTGTTGTTTGACGATCATATGGCGCAGCCGGTCTGCCGTGCGCTGCGTGAGTGTATTGTTCTTCATGACATATTCTTCCTTATATTGGCATATTCCTTATCATACCACTTTTTCAGAAGAAATCAATAGAGAACTGCTTCCAATGTCAATCCTTGCGGCGGCATGGTCACGCCCGCCTGCTGACGATCCAAGCTCTCCAAGACAGCGGGGATACTCTCCGGCGCACGCTTTCCCTCGCCGACCTCGACCAGTGTTCCAATCAAGATTCTTACCATATTATACAAAAATCCTGTGCCCTCGACATCAAAGCAAATCTCTCGCGGATTCCGCGTAATCGTAATGGCTGTGATGGTTCTCACGGTAGATTTCTTAAACCGTTTATTGACAGAGGACAGCGCGCGGAAGTCGTGTGTTCCGATCAGATAGGCCGCCGCCCGCTGCATCGCCTCGACATTCAGCTCATTTTCCCACGCACAGACATAATTTCTCGTAAAGACATCCGGTACGCCGCCGTCGCACAGCCGATACCGATAATGCTTTCCCTTGGCATTGAGCCGTGCATGAAATCGCTCCGGTGCCTGCTCACAAGCGATCACGGCGATGTCCTGCGGCAAATATTGATTTAAAATTTCCTGTATTTCGTGTGCACTTTTCTCTGTATTGATTTTGACGTTTGCAACCTGTGCCCGCGCATGAACACCGGCATCGGTTCTGCCTGCGCCGTTAATTTCCACGGCGTGTCCTGTCATGCGGCTGAGAATCTGCTCAATCTTGCCTTGAATGGTATTATCTGTATTGCCCTGTCTCTGCCAGCCACTGTATCGTTTTCCATCGTATTCTATTGTCAATCGAAAATTCGTCACGTTCGATTCTCCTTCGTGTTTTTCTCTGCATTAACCTTATCATGGATAAGTAAAAATTGCAACCAGATATGCATTATTTCATTCATTTTTATATTTCCAAAAATGATTTGCACATTTTTTGTACGATTTATTCGTCTTTTGTGTTAGTTTTAAAATTTTTTCAAAAAACTTTTGAAAGACGCTTGCTTTTTTCCTGCAAATGCAGTATGATAGGAGCAACTTAAATACCGCATGACAGCAGATAGACAAAGGCGTCTCGTTCCCGCCCTTGTCTATCTGCTTTTTTTCGCAAAACTTCTGTCATGCCCCGTATAATAAGAAGGGAGTCAAACATTATGGAAACATTCTCGAACATCGTTTCTGCAGTAGACAGCTTTGTCTGGGGTCCAGTCATGCTCGTGCTCCTCGTGGGAACCGGCGTTTTCTTGACCGTCCGCATCGGTTTTGCCAGCTGGCGAAACCTGCCGTATGCTCTGCATTCGGTATTCAGCAAGGAAGCGCGCGGCACACACCGCGGCACCGGCGATATTTCCCCATTCGCCGCGTTAATGACCGCTCTCGCCGCTACCATCGGTACCGGCAACATCGTAGGCGTCGCTACCGCCTTGGTCAGCGGCGGTCCTGGCGCACTGGTTTGGATGGAAATTTCCGCTATTTTCGGTTTAACCAGCAAGTTCTCCGAATGTATGCTGGCAATCAAGTACCGTGTGAAGAATGAAGCCGGTGAAATGCTCGGCGGCCCGATGACCACCATGAAGCGCGGCCTCAAGAACAAGACCTTTGGTGCTGTGCTCGCCATGCTGTTTGCTATCTTTGCTGTCATTGCCTCGTTTGGCATTGGCAACATGACACAGGCAAATTCCATCTCTACTGCATTGAATACCACCTTCCATGTACCGGAATGGATTGTCGGTCTGGTTGTTGCCGTTCTGGTTCTGTTTATTCTGCTCGGCGGCATCACCCGTCTGTCCAAGGTTTCCTCTGTCATTGTTCCGGTTATGGCAGTGTTCTATCTAATTTTTGGTATCATCGTCATTCTCGGCAACATCACCACTGTTCCGAGTGCCATTGTTCTGATGTTCAAGTGTGCGTTTAGCCCAGACGCCGTTGCTGGCGGTGTGCTCGGCACCATTACCTCCAGCATGATGAGCTCGATGCGTTACGGCGTGGCTCGCGGCTGCTTCTCCAATGAAGCCGGCATGGGCTCCGCAGCCATCACTGCTGCCGCTGCTACCACAGATGATCCGGTTCGTCAGGGCTATATCAACATGACTGGCACGTTCTTCGATACGATTATTATCTGCACCATTACCGGTTTGGCTATCTGTTCTTCCGGTGTGCTCGGCATGACCGATGCTTCCGGCGAATTGATTGTCGGCTCTGCCCTGACCATTGAAGCATTCCGCACGGTTCTCGGCACCTTTGGTGCTTGGATCGTCACCATTGGCATCGCTTTGTTCGCCTTCTCTACCATTCTCGGTTGGGAATATCACGGTGAAAAGGCACTGGAATACATCGTCAAGAAGAAGTCCATCTGCACGATTTACCGTGTCGTCTTCTCTATCATCGCCTTTTTCGGTGCAACGATGTCTCTGGATCTCGTTTGGAACCTGTCGGATATTGCCAACGCTCTGATGGCAATCCCGAACCTGATTTGTCTGCTGGCTCTGTCCGGTGTCATCGCCAAGGAAGTCAAGCGTTTCCAGCCGACCATCAAGGCTGAACGCGAAGCACGCAAGGCAGGCAAGATTGTTTCGGCATCCGACTCTTCCAATGCAAGCAATGCTTCGTAATTTCTTTTAACACACGATAACAACCACCTCTTTCCTTTCTGGAACGAGCAAAGGCTGTCTCTCGATTGAGACAGCCTTTGTTTTTATGTCTTGTATGAAAATCAGAACTTAAAGACAGCAACGCCATAACCCGGCAGCGGATAATCAATCGAATACGGCTGACCATCGCACTCAGAAGCCTTTGCCTGATAAATAACCGGCTCGGTATCTGCCACGCCGCCAATTTCCGGTGCCTTTGTGCTGAAGATCTTGGTGTAACGCTTTTTCTTCGGCACACCAACGCGATAATCCGGACGCTCTACCGGCGTGAAGTTGATGACAAACAGCAGATTGTTGCGCTTGCTCGGCGAATAGCGAACAAAGCTGAAGATGCTGCGGTCGCCATCGTTTGCATTGATCCACTGGAATCCATCCCACGTATCATCCATGCCGTACAGTGCCGGATACTTGTTGTACATGGCAAGCAGCTGACCAACATAGTCCTTGAGATCTCTATGCTTCGGGTCATCCAGCGACGGCCAATCCAGCTCGCGTTCTTCGCTCCACTCGCGGCGTTCACCGAATTCCTGTCCCATGAACAGCAACTTTTTGCCCGGATGTCCCAACATGAACGCATAAGCAGCCTTCAAATTGGCGAACTTCTGCTCATCGTTGCCCGGCATCTTTTCCAGCATAGACTTCTTGAGATGTACCACTTCATCATGAGAGATGACAAGAATATAATTCTCGCTGTACGCATAAGTCATGGAGAAGGTCATCTTGTTGTGATTATATTTGCGGAAATACGGATCGCACTTCTGATATTCCAAGAAGTCATTCATCCAACCCATGTTCCACTTAAAGTCA
>NZ_JBNMHC010000219.1:0-3726 GCF_050872565.1 Butyricicoccus sp.
CATCCGGTTTTGATGCTGTTTTGGCTGCCTACGGCAAGCTCGCCAAATATGGTGCATTATATGCCGTGATCTACTTCTTTGTCGGCTCTCCGATTACGTTCGGTGCCAAGCATTACTATGTATCGCGGGCACGCGGCGAAGATTCGACCGTTGGTCTGATTTTCCAGCCGTTTACCAGCGGCAAGAGCTATCTGACCTCGCTCAAGCTAAGCTTGTCTATCGGCATCCGCTCTCTCGGCTGGCTGGTTATCACCTATGCCATCATACTGGTCGGCTTGATTCCGCTGGTCTCCTCCGCTTTTTCGGATTCTGACGCGCTGTTTGGCATTCTGCTTTTCCTCTATATCATCGTGATCTGTGTGGTTGCCGCTTGGGCTTCCGTAAAGATCCGCCGCTATGACGGTGCATACATCTGCATGATTGACACGCCGGACGCCAGCGTTTGGCAGGCAACCGGTGCTTGTGCTAAGATTTTTAAGAACCACAACTGGGAACTCTTCGTTTTTGATCTGAGCTTCTTCCTGTGGGAATGCTTGGCAGCCATTACCTGCGGCATCGTCGGTCTGTACGTCACGCCATATCAGGAAATCGCATTCATCCATTACTTTGACGCCCTGTGCGGCAGAACGCCGGAACCGGCAGAACAGCCGCAGCCAGAAGCGTAATCCCGTTTTCCCATTGACACTGCTCCCAAATTCTGTTACTCTGACGGTACAGATACGAACAGAGAGGGTGTTATTCCATGGGAAGACCTGTCAAAAAGGTTCATAAGAGCCAACAGCAGCGCAGAAAAGAAGCAGAAGCTCGCCGCGCCGAGCAGCAGAAAAAGGAAGATCGTCTGACCTACATCATGCTCGGTGTTGTCGCCGTCATCTTCGTGATTTTCGCCGGTTTCTTATTATTCTGACCCATTCAAACAGATGCTCCATTGCGGGCATCTGTTTTTCTTTTCGCCTATTGTTAAAAAGTTTTGAACAAACGGCTTTCCCCTCTTGCATTTTCCTTCCAATTGGTTTATTCTATATTAGCACTCGTTAGATGAGAGTGCTAAATTCGTAATTTAAAATCTGAAAGGATTGACATACAATGGCAAAGCAGCAGTTTCAAGCAGAATCCAAGCGTCTGCTGGACATGATGATTAACTCGATCTATACGCACAGAGAAATTTTCCTGCGCGAGCTGATCTCCAACGCAAGTGATGCAATTGACAAGCGTCATTTCAAGTCTCTGACCGATGCGTCTCTCGTACCGGAGGAAGGCTTCTCCATTCATCTGGCAGCCGATGAAGACGCTCGCACCCTGACCATTTCCGATAACGGTATCGGCATGACCAAGGAAGAGCTGGAAAAGAACCTCGGCACCATCGCACAGAGCGGCTCTCTAGCATTTAAGAAGGAAAACCAGACCGAAGACACGGATATTATCGGTCAGTTCGGTGTCGGCTTCTACGCGTCCTTTATGGTCGCTTCTCATGTCAAGGTCGTCTCCAAGGCATGTGGCGCGGAGCAGGCTTATGTTTGGGAATCCGACGGCGCAGACGGCTACACCATTGAGCCGGGCGAAAAGGATGCCTACGGCACCGATATTATCCTGACCATCAAGCCGGATCCGGAAGGCGAGGACGAGGATACCTACAGCGAATTCCTGCAGACCTACCGTCTGGCTGGTCTGGTTCGCAAGTATTCCGACTACATCCGTTACCCGATCAAGATGCAGATGCCGCATTCGCAGGAAAAGCCGAAGCCGGAGGACGCACCGGAAGATTACAAGCCGGAGTACGAAACCGTCTACACCGAGGACACGCTGAACTCGATGGTTCCGCTGTGGAAGAAGGCAAAGAAGGACATCACGCAGGATGAATACGACGAGTTCTACCGCAGCAAGTTCATGGACTACATGAAGCCGCTGCGCACGATTCACTTCCACAACGAAGGTCTGACCGCATCCTATGACGCGCTGCTGTACATCCCGTCTCAGCCGCCGTTTGACTACTATTCCAAGGACTTCTCCAAGGGTCTGTCCCTGTACACCTCCGGTGTCATGATTATGGAGAAGTGCGCTGACCTGCTGCCGGATTACTTTGGCTTTGTCCGCGGTCTGGTTGATTCCTCTGATCTGTCTCTGAACATCTCCCGTGAGATGCTCCAGCACGACCGTCAGCTCAAGGCGATTGCCATCAGCTTGGAAAAGAAAATCCGCTCGGAGCTGCTCAAGATGCAGAAGGACGAGCGCGAGGAATACATCAAGTTCTGGAACGCGTTCGGTTACTCCATCAAGGCCGGTGCCTATGCAAACTACGGCGCCGACAAGGAAAAGCTGCGCGACCTCATGATGTTCTACTCGGCAAAGAACGAGAAGCTTATCACCCTCAAGGAATACCGCGAGGCGATGCCGGAAGATCAGGAAGAGATTTACTATGCAGCCGGTTCCAGCACCGATGCCCTGTCCAAGCTGCCGCAGGCTGAAATGGTTCGCAAGCACGACTACGACATCCTGTACTTGACCGCTGACATTGATGAATTTATCATCTCCCAGTTGGAGTCTCAGGACGACAAGAAGTTCCGCTCCATTACTGCCGGTGATTTGAACCTGTCTTCCGAGGAAGAAAAGAAGGAAGCAGAAGAGAAATCCACCGCAAACCGCGCGATGTTCGACGCCATGAAGGAAGCTCTGGACGGCAAGGTAAAGGACGTTCGCGTTTCTTCCCGTCTGGTCAGCGATCCGGTTTGCCTGACTTCCGAAGGCAATCTGTCCATCGAAATGGAGCGCGTTCTCAACAACGTGCCGAACAACGGCAATCACTTCTCCGCAGAAAAGGTTCTGGAAATCAACGCCTCTCACCCAATCTTTGAGAAGTTGATTCGTCTGTACACCAGCGATCCGGATAAACTCAAGACCTATGCAAAGCTGCTGTACGATCAGGCTATGCTGATTGCCGGTATGCCGGTAGAGGATCCGGCTGCCTTTACGCAGGCAATGTGCGACCTGATGGCAGAATAATATGTGCCAAATCCGAATACCGCATTGGCATTCGAGATATGTTCCTAATCAGCTCCCGTTCTTCGGAACGGGGGCTTTTTTGGTTGCACACAAAAAACCATCCGCAGAGCCGGTAGGAACGCCCCGCGGATGGTTTTTAGAGAGAGAATATAACCAAAGAAGTGTGGAATAGGTAGGAATCAAAAATTAACGATAATCGTATGTATTGCGCGATGTGCGTGTAACCGGTGCAGCATGGGTGCTGTGGCTCAAAACCGTCGCAACGAGCGGCATAACAACGATCAGTGCGGTAAGAATGGTTGTCATGGCAAGTTCTTCCTTTCTAATAAATATAGAATAATATCAGTTTTATTTAGATACAGCAATCCCGTTAAATCAAATTTCTTTGTCTTTCGTTTTTGCTGTCCTCTTTGTTTTTATGTCTATATTATAGTCAAAATTCGTGTCTTTTTCTTCTATTTTGTTGCGAAAGAATCCGTCTTATTTCCGCCGTTTTTCGCATTGCTTCTGGAATTTTTTTGTTATCTTGCGATACGTTCAATTTCTTTGTTTTGTGAAAAAGCACAAGGGCATCCGGAAAAAATTCCCTCACAATTTTAGGCACTTCTGCCTTTGCGTTCCCAAATTTTTTCTCATACAATAATATGGAACTGATATTTCGTGAGGTAAAAATATGATGAATGAAAAAGTACATGTCCCGGTAAGACTGACGCTCGCCGTTATCGC
>NZ_JBNMHC010000220.1:0-3717 GCF_050872565.1 Butyricicoccus sp.
AGAAACCGCCGGATTTTCATCCGGCGGCTGTGATTCTATCATCATATGTGATTTACAGACTATTGACAATATCCTTAAAGCGGTTGCCGCGCTCCATAAAGTTCTTGAAAATATCAAAGGAAGCACTTGCCGGGCTCATCAAAACAATGTCTCCATCCTCAGCAACTGCGGCTGCGCCACGGACTGCCTTTTCAAAATCGTCATAGGTATCAATCGGAAGCTCGTCCGCCTTATAATTATTAGCTGCCAGCACGGAAGCCTTAATTGCCGGTGCTGTCGAGTCATCCGGATTGGCATCAATCAATACCAAACGCTTGACATGGTCGCAGACAATCGGTCCAAACGAATCATACGGAATCTTCTTGTCATGACCGCCAGCGAGCAGAATCACCTTCTGCTTGAACGAACGCAGGCCTGCTGCTGTTCTCGTTGGGCTGGAGGCAATCGAGTCATTGTAATACTTGACGCCATTGAGTGTACGTACCAGCTCCAGACGATGCTCTACACCGCCGAAATCATGGGCAACATCACGCACGTTGTCAAAGGTCACTCTGCCATGGGTCATGCAGATTGCTGCCATGTAATTGGCAATGTTATGTGCACCAGGAATACGAATCTCATCTGCATCCATAATCTTGCGGCGGTTGCCGTCTTCTGCATACCAGATCACGCCGTCTTCCAGATATACGCCGTTCTCAACCGGTCCCTTCATCGAGAACTTGAGCAGTTCTACGCCTTCTGCCGGACGGAAATCCTGCGAAACAGCATCGTCTGCGTTGAGCACGAGCTTGGCACCCGGCTTCTGATTGATGAAGATGTGGGTCTTCGCCTCGATATACTCTGCCATATCCTTGTGAATATCCAGATGATTCGGCGTGACATTGGTTACCAGTGCAGCTGCCGGAGAGCACTTCATATCCATCAGCTGGAACGAAGACAGTTCAACAACAGCAAAATCGTTTTCATTGATAAACGGCACATCTGCCAGCAGCGGATGACCAATATTGCCGCCCAAATGACAGGTGTATCCTGCCTTCTTGAGGATTTCACAAGTCAATGTGGTGGTCGTCGTCTTGCCGTCAGATCCGGTAATCGCAAGGATCGGGCACGGACAAACCTGCATAAACACTTCCATCTCGCTGGTAATAACACTTCCCTGCTCGCGGGCCTTCACCAGTGCCGGCTGGTTCGGATGCATACCCGGCGTGCGGAAGATATAATCTCCAGACAGATTCTTCAAGTACTCGCTGCCAACAGAGAATTCTACACCAATGTCGTGCAGTCCTTCATAGATTTCTCCAAGCTCCTCTGTGGTCTTCCGGTCATGTACCGTGACATGTGCGCCGGCTTCCAGCAGCAGACTGATCAGCGGTGTGTTGCTGACCCCGATTCCAATGACAGTGACATTTTTGCCACTCATGGCTTCCAAAAAGCGATCATATGCACTCATTTCTCGAACCTCCAACATGTTTCGCCGCTGGTCTCTCCCAAACCCAAGCGAAATCACCTGTTTTATTCCATGTCAGGAAAACCGCCCCTGCGGGCGGTAAAAATCCTGCATTTCATTTAAATAAAGAGTGAGTAAAGAGTAAGCCGGGTTCTGTCATTGGAGCAGCCATCTATCTTGGACGCATGTTGCCATACGCCTCAAGCCACCTCCTCGGGACGGATCGGGCAAATCCTATATGTCCCTCCACGGTGTTGCTGCGGATAGAGTTTACAGAATTCCATAGTTACCTATGGAATTGGTGAGCTCTTACCTCGCCTTTCCACCCTTACCGCAGCCGAAGCCACGGCGGTATATCTCTGTTGCACTTTTCCTAGAGTCGCCTCCGGCGGACGTTATCCGTTATCCTGCCCTGCGCAGCCCGGACTTTCCTCACAGAAGGGCCTTTCGGCGCGATCTGCGCGACTGCTAACTTTACTCACTCCGTTTATTATACTAAAATCAGCGATTTTGTCAATCTTCAACTGAGAAAATCTCAGGATTTTTTTGCCGCAAATATGGCAAAACCATTGCTTGAAATTCCCCGTCATGGCAGCACCATCGCTCTCTGTCCACGAGAACTTGCTTGCCGTTTTCTGTTTGAACAGGTATTCTTTCTCGCTGTTTTACCTCCATTTGATAGAAATGATCTACAGAAACACGTACCATGCGCTGTACCTCATCTCCCAGTGAAAACGCAGGCGCATCTGTACAAATCATGAACACATGTGACATTTCTCGGTCATAATAACCAGGGATACGAAAATCTGGTGCACGGTACTCTCCCAAGGAAATGAGGTCATTTCCTGTCACATGCAGTCCAATTTCTTCTCGAAGCTCGCGCAGCATCGCCTGCATCGGCGTCTCTCCGGCATCTACATGCCCGCCGCACGGCAAATCAAAACAATCTGGAAAATCCTTCTTTGTGTGTGCCCGCTGCTGAAACCAAAGCACCGACTGATTCTCTTGTAAGATCCAGCAGTGCACGACACGGTGCAGCAATCCATGCTCATGCACTTCTTCGCGTGATGCCGTGCCGATACACTGCCAATCCTCATTATAAATATCCAATATTTCCCGCATGATCTCACCGCCTTGCTGTCATCATACCGCAAACCGGCAAGGATTACAATGGCTTCTATTGAATGGTCACATGATACAGCTTCATCCAATGATGCAGCTGTAAGAAATACGCGATCGTCTGCGGCGTCTGCATCAGCTGACCATACCACGGCTGCGCGCGCGATTGCGTCAATAATTGTTCCAGCGCATCCCGCCGGATAAAAGCAAACATCGGGGACGTTCCCTCATCCAGTATCTGCCGCAGCAAATTGCCCACAGCACGCATATATGCTGGATTGTGCGTTTTCGGATACGGACTTTTTTTGCGCATCCGAATTTCTTCCGGCACAATGCCTTTCACCGCTTCACGCAGCAATCCTTTTTCTCTGCCGTGTAGATCCTTCATGCTCCACGGGACGTTATACAGATACTCCGCGATGCGATGATCGCAGAACGGCACGCGGACTTCCAAGCCGCTGAACATACTCATTGCATCCTTTCGCATCAACAAAGTCTGCATAAACCACTCAAAGTTCAAACGGGTCATCTCTCGAATTCGTTTGTCGTCTTCCCCGTGAATACCCTCCGGTGTCACTTCCGCAATCGTCTGTCGGTACTTTTGATCCACAAATGCCTCTGCATCTATCTGCTCTTGCCATTCCTGTGTCAAGAAAGACGCGCGATATTGTGTCGATTGCGCCCACGGAAATCCCGCTTTGCGCCGAATATCCACATCGCGATACCATGGATACCCGCCAAAAATTTCATCCGCACACTCACCGGACAGTGCCACCGTGCCGATTTTTTTGATTTCTCGGCAAAATAACAGCAGTGAGGCATCTACATCCGCCATCCCCGGCAGATCCCGCGCTTCTACCGCTTCAAACAACGCCTGTACCAGCTGCGGCGTATCAATCTCTATCAGATGATTTTTCGCATCAATAGCATCATTCATGAGTCCCATATAGCTGTCATCACTATTTGGTTGAAAATGAGATGCCTGAAAATACCGCGCATTGTCTCGATATGTGACCGACACGGTATCCAACTGCCGCCCTTCCCGCGCGTATTGCCGCGCGGCTACAGCGGAAATAATGCTGGAATCCAAACCACCGGACAAAAACGTGCACAGAGGGACATCCGATACCAATTGCCGCTGTATGGCATCT
>NZ_JBNMHC010000221.1:0-3713 GCF_050872565.1 Butyricicoccus sp.
TGCTGATCTGATGGTCAGCTTACATATCAATTCCGCAGACAGCAGCAGTGCGCGCGGCGAGCTGGTCATCGTGCCGAACGGCAATTATCGTCCGGCATTGCTCACAGAGTCCAAAAAGACAGCGAGCCGTATCCTCAGCAACTTGGAGAGCTTGGGGCTGAATAACCGCGGCTATTTGCAGAGAAACAGCACGGAAAACAAATATCCGGACGGCTCTAAGGCGGATTATTACAGCATTATCCGAAATTCTACGATGGTGAATATTCCGAGCATGATTGTAGAACACGCCTTTATCTCCAACAGTGCGGATTACAGCACCTATCTGTCTTCGGATGCCAAGCTCAAGCAGCTGGGACAGGCGGATGCCAAGGCAATCGCTGCGGCCTATAACTTGAAGCTCAAGTCGAGCAATTCCGCTGCCGCAAAGGGCGATGCACCGTTTGAGGATGTGTATACGACGGAGTGGTATTATGCGCCGGTTGTCTTTGTCTATCAGCATGGATGGATGAAGGGCACGTCTGCCAATACATTTTCTCCGGATGACACCTTGACCCGTGCGATGGCGGTACAGACGCTGTACAATTTATCCGGCACGCCGCAGACACAAAATGACAATCCGTTTGCAGACGTTCAGCCGGGCGATTGGTATTATCAAGCGGTGACTTGGGCGGCAGAAAACGGCATCACAGCAGGTACAACGGAGACAACATTCTCTCCGGATGATCCGATTACACGAGAACAGTTTGCAATGATGCTCTATCATTTCAAGAATGGACAGCCGACAGAGAACAGCTTGGATGCCTTTGCGGATGCCGCAGATGTATCAGACTGGGCAATAGATGCCGTGACTTGGGCTGTGCACAACGGCGTTATCTCTGGCTCTAAAATGGAAGATGACACGCTGATGCTGCTTCCGACATCCGGCGCGACCCGCGCACAGACCGCGGTCATGTTGGAGAATATGATGGAAAATATCAAGTAAAGATTGCTGCACAGAGCAGGCTTTTTCCTTGGGAGAAGGCCTGCTTTTGTGTTATACTGGAAACAACACGGGAGGGAGAGAGATGAATACACCGGTTACGAAGAAGACGATAGTAAAGCGGCAGAGTACGTTTGTGATATGGTTTATCGGCATTCTACTTATAGTACTTGCTGTTTTGATAACAACTGACACCGTAGACTTTCATCATATTACGCGAGATGATGTCATTGGTGCGAGTATCATGGACATTTTTCTTTTGTTGTGCATAATAGGACTGAAATATGGATTTGAAAGAGAAAATCAGAAAGTGATAAAACGGATTGAACGGCAAGAAAAATATTTGCATACTGACTTTGACCAAGATATGCAAGGCATCCTTATGGATGGAATTCTCAGCAACGGGGTAGAGATTGTTGCATATGGAGATTGGTTCGTTGCATTGTCTGTTGGCGGCGTATTTGCTGTAAATAAGAAATATATTACGGGAATAAGAGAGGTATATCGTGAAGAACACTCGGGAAGATACACGACGAATACATTTGTAGTTATAGAATTACTGACAGTAGAGCAGACCGTTATGACTTGCAAGACAGGAAATGTGTATCAAGTAGCGGTAGATTTGAGTGAATGGCTGGGGTATCCGATACCATGAGGAGGAAAATATATGTCATGGGCAAATCCAGAATGGACATTGAGTGAATTTGTGTTCAGTATTTTGTTTTGGCTTGGTGGAATGGGAATTACATGGCTTACCATGAATTCTATTTTAAAACGGGAAGTTGGCATTGAGAAAGCAGATGAGATTAAAAAGAGTAAATCTTTTGTGAAACGATTGTTGCATTTAGGATACTCGCAATATATTCAAGAAAAACAAATTGCATTTTTTATTTTGCAATGGCAGTTTTATATTGCTATATTTTTCTTGCTTATATTTCCGATGGAGTGCACGAGATATTATGAGCCGATAAATATCATCTATCTACTTGGATCAATGGGCATGGTAGGCGTTGCTGGAATGACGAATTGGACATGGCTGGATGAAGAAGAAATAGATAAATCAGGAGAACCAGATGAAATTGTTTCTGCGAAAGTTGAATGGAAGAATGCTTGGACAGTACTTCAACAGACGAAACGACAATGGAAAGAAGAAAGCAGCCAGTTAGATAGAAAACAAAAGCTAAAATTGTTAGATCAATTGGAAACAAATGCATCGGATGCAGAGGAAGCGTTGAGAGAGTATTATGCATATTATGCAGTTCGTACTCCAGAGAATATAGAAAAAAGAGAGCTGCAATTGCAGACGATATACGATACATTTTGTATGATTGACTGTGTACGGAAAGAATTGGGAGCAAAAGCAGATACTTGTTTCTATCTAAACAGTAAGTTGTTTCCCTGCGATGAACCATATCATACAGATTATGAAAAAGCGAAGCAAAAATTGGAACAGGCAGAACAAGACAAAAAACAAAAGTGTTTATCGAATATGTTATATGAAGTGGATTACTTTTTGAATTCGATTGAAGAGCGATGGGAAATCAATAAGGGCTTAGATCGAGAAATAGGAGAAGGATTGCAAGCGAATCGAGATATGGCATTGTCCATGCTGGATGAAATTGAAGCACTGCAAAAGCAGATACAAGCGCCGGAATTAGATGAAGAATTAAAAGAAACCTATCATATCATGTACGTCAACGGTGTTCTTCCGCCGGAGCGTGAGGGACATTTCTCTGATGCGGTTCGTCCGGGAGAGATTCACCGATTTTACGATTACGACTGATTCCCCGGCGGGAGCGGCAAACAGCTTGTGAAAAATCCGTGAACGGGACATAAAGTTTGCGGTTTTGCTGTCAGGTATCAAAGTTTTGTGTTATACTGAACGTACCGAGTATGGATAAATGGAGTTATAACTATGAGTCAGAAAACAAAAAAGACATTTCATAAACGCCCGCAGCGCGAGGAAGAAACCGAAACCACGCTGTATGAAGGCAGAAACGAGGTTCTGGAACTGCTTCGCGCAGGCAGAACCGTGGATAAATTGTTTGTTGCACCGGATCAGAACGGCCGCATGGCGGATATTGTCGCTATGGCAAAAGCAGCGGGTGCGGTTGTGACACAGGTAGACCGCCGCAAGCTGGATGCCATGAGTGAGACCGGTGTGCATCAGGGCGTCATTGCGCAGGCAGCAGCGCATGAATATGTTTCGCTGGAGGATATTTTGCAGACTGCCGCAGACCGCGGAGAGCAACCGCTCATCATGATTTGCGACGGCTTGACCGATCCGCACAATCTGGGTGCTGTCATTCGTTCGGCGGAGACTGCCGGTGCGCACGGTGTCATTATTCCGAAGCGTCGTTCGGTTGGTCTCACGGCGACCGCGGCAAAGGCATCTGCCGGTGCCATTGAGCACATCGGCGTGGCACGTGTCACCAATCTGGCAGCTGCCATTGATACGCTGAAGGAAAAAGGCGTCTGGGTATTTGGCGCAGATGCCGGCGGAGATACCAGCCTGTATCAGACCAATTTTGTTGGCGCGACAGCCATTGTTATCGGCTCGGAGGGCAGCGGCCTCAGCCGCCTTGTCCGCGAAAAGTGCGATGGCATTGTCAGCATTCCGATGAAGGGAAAGGTCAATTCGCTCAATGCGTCCGCAGCGGCAGCCGTTCTGTTGTATGAGGCCGTGCGGCAGAGAATCGGGGAGGAACAGCATGGATGATCTGGATCTCGAAAA
>NZ_JBNMHC010000222.1:0-3670 GCF_050872565.1 Butyricicoccus sp.
ATTTGTATAATAATACCCGCATGATGTTAGATAAAACAGCATCTCGCGGGTTTGAATAGATGGCGTATGGAAATATAAATCAGAGCCGGAACAAGTGCCGCGTTCGTGTGCCAGCATAGAATCACCTCATGATACAACGGTATGGTTTTGTGCCGATTTTGCTCAAGTATAACACGCGGTATAGCCGCTGTCAAATTTCATTCAAAAGCATGTTTTCTCAAGTATTGCGCACGAATTCTCATTCTCAATTTGCATTTTGCAAGTTACAATCAAAGTAACAACAAGGCATATTTTGAAACATGGGAGAATAGGAGGAACAGATATGAATTCCAGAGAAAGAGTCATTGCTGCAATTAATCACCAGCAGCCGGATCGTGTACCGATTGACTTTGGTGCAACGGGACAAACTGGCATCAGTGTGTGCGCAGAATATCGCTTGAGAGAGTATTTGGGACTGCCGCAGCATGATTTGGATGTCTTTGAAATTATTCAGATGATTGGCGTAGTGGATGAGGATTTGCGCCGTATGATGAAATCGGATGTCATTGGTATGAACCATCCGGAAGACAGCATGGGTGTTTATCCCAACGGAAAAAAACAACGGTTTATCATGCCGGACGGCACGCCGACGCTCATCAATGAGGGCAATGCTTTTGATATTCTGCCGAGCGGTGCGCGACAGCTGTATCCGCAGGGCGACAGAACGGCACCGCCGTCTGCGTATATGCCGGAAGGCGGCTATTTCTTCGACATCATTGACCGCGCAGAGGAGTATGATGAAGACGATTTAACACCGCGAGAAGATTTTAAGGACTTTTTCTCTGTGATGTCTGAAGAGACAGCAAAGTATTACGAACGCGAATCCAAGCGTCTGTATGAAGAGACCGATTATGCGATTATCGGTAATTTGGCAGGTGCGGGTTATGGTGATCCGGGTGCACTGCCAGCACCGTTTGAAAAGCATCCGAAGGGCATTCGGAAGTTTGACGAGTGGATTATGGCACAGATTATGTATCCGGAATATGTGCAGGAAGTTTTTGAGATGCAGACCGAGTTCATGCTCAAGAACTTGGAAATTTACAAGCAGGCGTGCGGAGACCGCATTCAGATCTGCTGGATCAGCGGCACGGATTTCGGCACACAGAACTCGGAAATTATGTCTGCCGATATGTTCCGCGAGCTGTACAAGCCGTATTACAAGCGCGTTTGCGATTGGATTCATAAAAATACCAGCTGGAAGACCTATGCACATACCTGCGGTTGTCTGGTTCGTCTGCTGGATGATATGGTGGATATGGGTCTGGATATTATCAATCCGGTTCAGCTGTCTGCGGCTGGCATGGATGCCAAGATGCTCAAGGAAAAATACGGCGATAAGCTGGTATTCTGGGGCGGCGGCGTCGACACCCAGACAACTCTTCCGCGCGGCAATCCGGAAGAAGTAGCGGCGCAGGTTATCGAGCGGCTGGACATTCTGTCCAAGGGCGGCGGATATGTATTCAATACGATTCACAATATCGTTGGCGATACCAAGCCGGAAAATATCTGGGCGGCATTCAGCGCCGTACACAAGTATAACGAAGAGCACTTCGGTGCATAATATATGCATGACGCGACAAAAGATGCAGAGGGTACACTCTCTGCGTCTTTTTTTGTTATAGTATTGATGAAACATGGCGAAAATGATATGATTAAGGTGGTAAAAGAAGGACAAAGGAGAAGACGCGATGGCAGAAGAAATCGTATTTTGTAAAGGCGGCGGCTGTACAGCAAAGCTGGGCGCAGGTATCTTGAGCCGGGTGCTCTCAGCCCTGCCGAAGGGCGAGCCGGATCCCCATCTGCTCGTTGGATATGACAGCCGGGATGATGCCGCTGTCTATCAGGTGTCGGATGATTTGGCGATTGTTCAGACGCTGGATTTCTTTCCGCCAATGGTGGATGATCCATATACCTTTGGACAGATTGCCGCAGCCAATGCGCTGAGTGATATTTATGCGATGGGCGGAGAGGTCAAAACGGCTCTCAACATCGTGTGTTTCCCGGAAAAAATGGATTTGAATATCTTGGGAGAAATCATGCGCGGCGGCTCGGAAAAAGTGCTGGAAGCAGGTGCCTCTTTGGTCGGCGGCCATTCGATTGCCGATGACAGCGTGAAATACGGCTTGTCGGTCATGGGAACCATTGACCCAAAGAAGGTCTATGCCAACAATCACGGACAGGCAGGCGATGCGCTGATTTTGACAAAAAAACTCGGTGTCGGTATTTTGTGCACGGCCAATCGTGTGGGCGAGGCGTCAGAACAGGCGATGCAGGAAGCAATTGCATCGATGACAACGCTCAATAAATATGCGGCGGAAATTTGCAAAAAATACGCCGTACATGCGTGCACCGATGTCACAGGTTTTAGTTTTCTCGGTCATTTGCATGAAATGCTGGATGGAAAACTGTCCGCGCGCATTGATTCGCGCCATGTGCCGGTGATGACCGAAGCACTGCACCATGCCGATGAATTTTTGCTGACTGCGGCGGGACAGCGCAATCGAAACTACGTCAAGGACTTTGTACAGTTCAAGAATATTCCGTTTGCGATGGAAGAAGTGCTGCTGGATCCGCAGACCTCCGGCGGACTGCTGCTCGCCGTGGAACCGGTGCAGGCGGCACAGCTGGAACAGAAATTGCAGCAGGCAGGACTTCCGGCGCGCATTGTCGGAGAAATTACCAATAAGACAGAACCGGAAATTTTGGTTCTTTGAGAAGAAACAAGGAGAAATATCATGAATCAGACAGTCAATGCTATAGGCGATGCTTGCCCGATCCCAGTCGTGAAAACAAAGAATGCTATCAAGGAGATGGGTACCGCAGGCGGTACCGTAGAGACCTTGGTAGACAATGAAATTGCCGTACAGAATTTAACTAAAATGGCAGATCAGAAAGGCTACAGCGTACAGTCGGAACAGCTGGAAACCAACAAATACCGCGTTGTCATGACCGTAGGCGAGCGAACCGAACAGCAGGTGCAGGAAACCGCAGAGGAGCCGGTTGTCTGCGCACCGGTGCAGAAGGAACAGAACACCGTAGTTGTCATTTCTTCCTCCTGCATGGGAAATGGAGATGACGCCTTGGGTTCTGTGCTCATGAAGGGCTTTATCTATGCACTGTCTCAGCAGGATGAGCTGCCGAAAACCATACTGTTCTATAACGGCGGCGCAAAGCTGACCTGCGAAGGCGCGGTGACATTGGAAGACCTCAAAGAGCTGGAAGCACAGGGCGTAGAGATTATGACCTGCGGCACCTGCTTGAACCATTACGGTCTGACGGATAAATTACAGGTTGGCACCGTGACCAATATGTATGTGATTGCAGAGAAGATGACACAGGCCTCTCTGATTATTAAGCCGTGATTTATTTAGACAGTGCGGCGACATCTTTTTATAAGCCGGAACAGGTAGAACAGGCAGTGTGCCGCGCGTTTCATACGATTGGCAACGCCGGACGCGGTGCCCATGCGCCGACGCTGGAAGCGTCCCGCGTGCTGTATCGCACCCGGGCAAAACTGGCAAAGCTATTTCATGCGGAACACGCATCCCGCATTGCCTTTACAGCCAATGTCACGCAGGCATTGAATCTTGCGATAGATGGTCTGATTCAAGCGGGAGACCACGTGGTGACG
>NZ_JBNMHC010000223.1:0-3669 GCF_050872565.1 Butyricicoccus sp.
TATGGATTTGGAACATCGTCCGCAGATTGTTGTTGCCAATAAAATCGACTTGTTCTACGATGACGATCATTCTAAGCTGGATGAAATTCGCCAGTGGGCAGAAGATCATGGTTTTGCTTATGCAGAAATGTCTGCGGCGACCAATCAGGGCGTGCGCGAACTGATGAATATGACATGGCACGCATTGGAAGAACTGCCGCCGGTACTCGTCTATGAGCCGGAGTTCGTGCCGGAGCCGGTGGATAAGCCGGTTACAGAGGAATCTATCACGTATCGCCGCATGAACGAGTACTATATCGTAGAAGGCGAGTGGATTGACCGTCTGTTCGCATCCATCAACTTTGACGATTATGAGTCTCGTCAGTATCTTGACCGCCGTCTGCGCAGCGCGGGCGTCTTTGATAAGCTCGAAGAAATGGGCATCAAGGACGGCGATCCGGTTGTTATCGGCGAGATGGAATTCGAGTACGAGAGATAAGATTTCTGTCTGACTACGAAAAAAGCATAAAAATAAGGCATCTAGGTAGAAATACTTAGATGCCTTTTAAAATTGACGGAGATCAAATTATATGCTATTATTGATTCAAAGACACAATAAAGGTGGGATGAATATGGATGATAAGAAGTATACGTTACCTACTCCTGTTGTTGATAGGAAAGAAGTAGAACTGTTAGAAGTTTTAACGAAACGATATGAAGCGATGATTCAACCCAGCACGATTTCTAAATTAGGAAATAAGATTGGGAACGTTGTGCCAAAACAAATAAAGCAATGGGGGCAAACTTTAACTGATAATATTTCCGAACAAGAATTGTATCGACAGGCTATGGAGTTGATTGCTAAAGGATTTAAAATTGTTGAAGAACAAGCGGCTAAGTATACAATTAGTGAGCATAATATTCTTCAAGATATTGACAGATTGTCGAAATCGAACACAATCACTGGATTTGATGAAGTATGTCTTGCACGCAGTTATGAAATTTCAAGAGCTGTGAATAGCTCAAAGAACAAAAATCGTATACTGGCTTTTGTTGAAGGTGGAGCTACTGGTGCAGGTGGATTTTGGGGATTGCCATTTAATCTAGTGTTGAGTACACTATTGTATTTTCGGGCAGTGGAATCTATTGCAATGTACTATGGATTTGATGCAAAAAATGACGCTGAAGAAATGATAATTGCTGGTGAAGTTTTTAAAAATGCATTAGACCCAGCTAAAGATGATGTGAATAATGAAATGAGTGGAATAATCAGTAAAATAATGGTTATGACACAGGCGTCGATTATCAATCAGACTTCAAAGAAAACATGGATAGATATGGCCACTAAAGGAGGAATTCCACTATTACTTACTCAGATGAGGGCGTTAGCGCATAAATCTGCACAGAAAGCACTTGAAAATGCGGGTAAAAATGGATTGGAAAATAGCATATTTAAAGATGTTTTTGAGCAAATTGGACGTAAATTGACTTTAAAAAATACTCAAAAAGTAGTTCCGGTTGCATCTGCAATATTTGGTGCACTTATTGATACGGCTCAAATGCATAAAGTGTTAGAATATGCCGATATTTTTTATCAAAAACGATTTATTATCTCTAAAGTAGATAGAATATCTATGATTACGAATTTGGATGACATTCTTATCTATGATGAACGCTTTTATGCAGATACGCAATAAACAAAATCCTTCTAACGCCAAGTGGTTAGAAGGATTTTGTTATTCATATAGATTTTATTCTGCCGGAGCGCTTGCCGGTGCACCAACGTTTGCGAGCTGCTTGCGGAAGATGGTGCGGAACACCAGACGGACGAACGGGCCGCAGTAGCAGAACTGCCACAGGAAGGCCGCCGGAAGGTTCATGCCCCACGTCTGGATAAAGGTTGCGAAGGACGGATTATCCTTAAACAGAATCGTTGCAATCAGGCTCATAATCGGGCACATCATTGCGCAGATGCAGAAGGAAATCGCATAGGTGATGAACTGCGGGCGATCCGTCGGGCGCATGACCTTGAACGCGAGCATCGGTGCAATCTTGCCGATGATGAAGAACTCCAGAATGAAAGCGATCGGCCACATAATCGGCATCTCGTGCAGAGCGGCAACGAAGGTTGCGCCGGTTACGCCGCCCATGTTGAGCGCGACGTTGTAGCAGATCATGCCATATACCATGCAGCCTGCCATGAGGATGGTGAAGATAGCGTCTTGAAATTTGTTTTGCGGCATTTGTTCATTTCTCCAATCAAATCATATTTTGATGTTTTCGCAATAAAAAAGAGCTAAACGGGAAACTTTCGTCTCGTTTAGCTCACTGCGACTACCATTAATTGTACTTATTATAGCATAAGATTACAGAGAATATAAGTGCTTTTTTGAAATTTCTTGAATTTCGTCAGGGTGTATAACGCGGGCGCTGTCTGACGAAGATATTTGCAGCAGTTATGCCTGCTTTTCAATGTATGGCGTCTGCTTCCAGTCTTGCCCAGCAGGAGAGGGAAAATAATACAGATCGTCGGCGAGGACGGTAAAATTCCAGAGCCTTTGCGCAGAATCAGACAGCTTTCGCGCCTGCGTTGGCTTTACAATGACAGGGAGGCAACATGTTTTTTTCATCGCTTTTAATACCTGCTGCCCACGGGCGTTCATGCCGAGAACTGTAATGGATTCGAGCGGTGCAGATGCGATGTCTTGCGTCAAACCGAGATAGGCGCATAGCGTCAAGCGGCGCACACGACTGAGCAGATGCCGACGAGAACGCGTGCGTTCCCATAACTCTGCTAAGCTCTGAGACGCCTGACAGGCGGCGTAGAATCGGTGTTCCAGTCCTTCGGACACACTGGGCAACTGGGCAATGTCCTCTGGTGTCAGGCGGCGTAAATACGGCAGAACAGCCGGTTCAAGATCCTGCCAGCTGCGGCGGCGTGCCGTCACAGCCTGCTCTCGATATTCCAGCGGGAGAAGCTGTAGGGCAGTTTGTGTCGTTCCGGCATGAAACTGAGAGCGAATGTAGCTGGCAGAGGGAATATGATCTATCGGCGTGCCATCGTGCGCTGCACCGATGCGGCGAATCGCAATCGGCTGGATATGCGGACAATACTTGCGAATGGCACGACAATACTGCACGGCGAGCAAATCATTGGGAGACGCGAGCAGAGGCGCCAGCTCCGGACACAGCGTCTGTGCGGTCTGCTGGGCGGCTTGCGCATAGCTGATGCCGCTGGTGAGATGCTCTCGCAAGGTCTGCGCAAAGATAGGCTCATCCATCCATTGCGCCAGCTGCATGAGTGTCTGCTCGGTTCCGCTCTCGCAGCCAAACGAGAGATGCGTCACGCAGCCAAGAGATGCCGCCAGACGAACACCGCCCTCGGCAAACCCTTCTGCCGAAGAGAGCGCGGCAGAGAGCGGAAGTTCTAAGACAAGATCCGGTCCGCCTGCGCGAATGGCGCAGGAAGCACGGAAATATTTGTCCCACAGCGCCGGTTCGCCGCGCTGGACAAAACAGCCACTCATGATGGAAATCATGCAGCAATCCGGCATCCGGCGCAAAATTTCCCGGATTTGGAACAGATGTCCGGCGTGAAATGGATTATACTCTGTAATAACAGCACAAACTTTCATAAAAACCTCCAAATTTCTTGAGAAAACAGTTGAGAAATTTGATAAAGCGGTGTAA
>NZ_JBNMHC010000224.1:0-3661 GCF_050872565.1 Butyricicoccus sp.
AGCTCCAGCTCGCGCAGCTTCTTCTACCCCGCTGGAATTTTTCATCGTGTATCAGGGTCGTCGCGTGCCGGTAACGCACTACCCGTTTACTATCGGCAGCCGCAACGACAACGATTTGATTGTCACCGACTCCACCGTTTCCCGTCAACATGCAGAGCTGTTCCGCAAAAACGGACAGGTATGCCTGCGCGACCTCGGTTCTCTGAACGGAACCATCGTCAACAAGGTACCGCGCTCTGAAATCGTCATCGTTGGCGGTGAGCGCATTCAGCTCGGCACAACCGTGCTGCAGATTGAACGCGCGATGGACGACGTATCCGATGACACACAGTATATTCGGAGGTGATGTAAGCTACCATGGCACAAAAGAAAAAAGTAGCAAAAAAAGTACAGAGAACAACACAGAGACCGGCTCGTGCGAGTAAAAAGTCCCTCGGCATCCAGATGCTGATACTGTTTATTCTGTTCCAGCTGGTTTCTCTTCTTACGGTTCAGATCTCTGGACGAGGCACAGCCTATATTTATATGATGCTCCCGCTGATGGTCATCACATATGGCGGCTGGCTGTGCGTCAATCGAATGCACGCGGATGTTCCGTTTTTCTTGGACACTGCGATCCTACTGACATTCGGCACCATGATTCAGTGCCTGCTGCTCAAGCAGGACGAGATGCCGACTTCCCTGATGGTCATTTATGCTCTGGCAGCCGTTGCCGGAGTCATTGCCGCCATCGTATACAAACACGCGCCGTTTATCGCTTCGGCATCCGGTATTGCCGTTTTGATGGTACTGTCTGTCATTCTGTATATGGCAACGCTGCTCATCGGTAAGGCTGTCGGCGGCGGCGTGCGAAACTGGATCAATATCGCCGGTTTTTCGCTCCAGCCATCCGAGTTCAACAAGATTATTTATGTACTCGTCATGGCAGGTCTGCTGTGTACCAAGGACAAGCCGGGACGCAAGCGCATCTGGTATGCGATTGTCTTTACGCTGGTAAATCTCGGTTTCTTGGGCATTCAGGGCGAGTTTGGTACCTTCCTGCTCATTCTGTGCACGTTCCTGTGCATGATTTTCCTGTTTGTCCCGGACATTAAGGTATTTGCCTCTGTCACGGCAATCATCGTTGCGGCAGGTGCCGCAGCTGCTGCCTGCGGTATGTCTCTGCTCAAGATCACCGGCGGCAAGAGTGACTTCGGTCCGATGCAGTTTGTCCTCAATCAGGTACAGAAAATTGCCAATCGTTTTATCTACTGGCGTGACCCAGCGAAGGACGCACAGGGTGCCGGTTATCAGATCCTGCAGGGACGCAAGGCACTGCTCAATTCCAATCTGTTTGGCAGCACAACAACAACGCCGCTGTCCAATCCGTCCAACGACATGGTATTCCCTGCTTTGACGGAGCGATGCGGTCTAATTATTGCGGTCATGATCTGTGTGATTTTCGGCCTGCTGCTCATTCGCGGCAGCCGCATCTACTATCATTGCAGCGACCGATACCATCAGGCAGTCAGCGCAGGTCTGAGCTTGCAGCTGGTCATTCAGGCGTTTATTATCATCGGCGGTTCCACAGGCATGATGCCGCTGACCGGTATCACGCTCCCGCTGATTTCTCGCGGCGGTTCTTCCCTGATGGCAACATTTATCAATATTGCGGTGATCCTCGTGATCTCCGCCGGAAACCTGTGGAACGGAAGGAGGGATTACACCAGTTATGACTCCAAGCTTCAAAAAGCGCGTACAGTGCATTCAAAGCGCGTTTCTCATCTGCGCAATCGCAATCGCGGCCGGTCTGGTGTGGACGACGCTCGGTAATCCGGAAAGCCGTGAGGCCGCCCGTCAGGAAACCTTACAGCGCACCTATATCCGCGGTACTATCACAGACCGCAACGGCACACCGCTGAGCTGGTCCAATAAAGCCAACGGCTATCGCAGCTATATCGACGGAGAAACCAAGCAGCGTGCATTTTCTACTGTCGTCGGATATTATTCTCCGTCATATGGTACCTTTGGTCTGGAAAAGACCTTTAATACGCAGCTGATTTCCAGCAAATGCAAATCCGGCGAGAAGCAAGTCGGCAACACCGTGCAAACCACATTGGATACCGATTTGCAGACCGCAACCTATTCCGCTATCTCTGACATCGCAAACGGTGCCGCTGTCGTTCTTGATGCAAAGACCGGTGAAATCGTCTCGATGGCATCGACACCAAGCTTTATCCAATCTGACCTGGAGGATAATTGGTCAGAATACACGCAGAAAACCGGTTTGTTTTTGCCAAATGCGTATAAATCAACCTTTGCTCCGGGTTCTGACTTCAAAATCATCACTGCTTGCGCGGTTATCGATAACGGCGTAGACGGCACCAACGTCAACGACCGTGGTTCGTACACCTTCAAGAACGGTCAGACCATCACAAACTATGACAGCCGTTCCTTTGGCTCTATCGGTTTGAAGGGTGCTATCCGCAACTCATCCAACGTGTACTTCATCACCAAAGCATTGGAGATGGGGGCAGACAATCTAGAAGCCAGCCTGCGCAAGTTTAAGCTCGGCGAAGATATTCCGTTGGATTTTACCACGCTGACCTCAAATTTGGATTTTGAGGACAGACGCGATGAAGTTGTCGGCTCCATTGCCTTCGGCCAGGGCAGAACCGAAGTCACGCCGCTGTACATGGCAATGGCTTGTCAGTCCATCGTCAACCACGGCACGATGCTCAAGCCGTATTTGATTAAATCCGTCACCGCCGGAAACGGCACCAAGGATGATACGTATAAAGATTCTGCGGAAGAGCTGACGACAGTCACCTCAAAGGAAACCGCAGACCAGGTTGTCTCCTGCATGGAAGTTGCCGCAGATCATTATGGCTTCGGCTATTATGGCGATCAGGGTTGGCACGTTGCTGCAAAGACCGGCACCGCACAGACCGGTAAGAGCACCAACGCATGGATTGTAACTTCTCTGCTGGATTCCAGCAACGAACCGCAGTATGTCGTCGTTATCATGGCTGCGGATCAGCACCATGACGGCATCTATTATAAGAATCAGATTGAGGATATTTTCAATGCAACCGCAAAGTATGATGCATCCAAATCGTCTGATTCTAACGCTCAGAACTAATGCAAGAGTTTCCCGAACAGCAGTCTCGCACTGCTGTTCTTTTTTTGTCGAACGCTTGCATTTTTCGATCGTCTATGCCATACTGTTCTAAATCAGAAAAGGATGGTGTGTCTTTATGAAATCCAAGCGACTGCTTGCAGCCCTGTTATCCTGCTGCATCTGTGGTTCTATCACCGCGTTCGCCGCACAACCACAACAACCACACACAGAATCTATTCCCTATGATTCCGATATATTCAGTCAAGTATTTGCCTCTTCTACTACCCAATACAGTCGTTTTACCGGTCAAAATTATACCTTGCCGGATGGCTACACGGTATATAACGGCATCGATGTGTCTAGTTGGAATAGTTCGATTAACTGGAATGCCGTCAGCAAAGACGGTGTCGATTTTGCATTTCTTCGTGTCGCCTTCCGCGGCACAAAAACAGGTGATTTACGCGAAGATCCGAATTATTCTACATATTTGACCGGTGCATCCTCTGCTGGCATTCCTATCGGTGTGTATGTCTTTTCTCAAGCGCTCAATACAGCAGAAGC
>NZ_JBNMHC010000225.1:0-3656 GCF_050872565.1 Butyricicoccus sp.
CTGCTTTCGTATCCATATGAGAGCATGAAGCCATTTTTGCGTATGCTGCATGAAGCGGCAGAGGATCCTTCTGTGGTCAGCATTCGCATGACGCTGTACCGTGTAGCAGATCAGAGTAAAATCATTGATGCACTGGTTGAAGCGGCAGAAAATGGTCGAGAAGTCATTGTCATGGTTGAGCTGCGTGCGCGATTTGATGAAGCAAATAATATCGAGATGTCTCGCAGACTGGAAGAAGCAGGATGCCATATTATTTACGGTCTTGGAAAATATAAGGTGCACTGCAAGCTATGTCAGATTGTACGGAAAAAAGAAAACAGCTTCCAGTATATCACACAGATTGGCACGGGCAATTACAATGAAAAGACCGCGCGTCTGTATACCGATCTGTCGCTGCTGACGGCAAACCGAGACATCGGCGCAGATGTTGATAAGGTATTCCGTTCCCTGCTGATGGGAGAAACCGTGTCGCATGTGGAGCATTTGATGGTTGCGCCGCATTGTCTGCAAAATAAAGTGCTCGATTTGATTGATGACGAAATCGAAAAGGCAAAGCATGGTCGTCCGTCTTATATCGGTGTGAAGTTGAATTCGCTGACAGATAAAGATATTATTGAAAAGCTGATTGACGCTTCACAGGCGGGTGTCAAGATTGAGCTGATTGTTCGAGGCATTTGCTGCTTGGTACCGGGTGTGCCGGAGCTGACGGAGAACATTACCGTTATCAGTGTTGTCGGTCGATTTTTGGAGCACTCGCGTATTTATCGTTTCGGCGTAGGCGAGGAAGAAAAAGTATACATTTCGTCTGCGGACTTCATGACGCGTAATACCTTGCGGCGTGTAGAAGTTGCCGCACCGATTTATGATCCGCAGATCAAAAAGCAGATTTGCCATATCTTTGATACCGTTCTGGCGGATGATGCAAAGGGCAAGATGCAGACCAAGGATCGAGAATATATTGACCGGACACTCGGTGAGACCAAGCTGGATGCGCAGGAAGCTCTCTATGAGGAAGCGTATCAGGCAATTAACCGCGAGGAGCCGGAAAAAGAGGAGGAAAATGAATGATTCCACAGGATCCAGTGATTTTATTGAGCTATGTCAACACCAAGCTGCGCGACCAATACGGTTCGTTGGAGCAGCTGTGCCAAGATCTTGATCTTGACCAGCATGAGATTGAACATAAGCTAGCCGGAATGGATTATGCCTATGATTGCCATCGCAATCAATTCGTATAATACAGAAAAGACAAGAAAACACACCAGAAAAATGCCAGCATGTCATTCATGCTGGCATTTTTGCGCAAAATTTTACGAGAATAAAACGAATCAATCTTGACAAAACTAAAATATCTGATATACTGAACACGGTTAGCGAAAGCTAATTAGATACGCCGGAAAATCCCGGTATCTTGTGTTCCAGCAAAAAGATAGTAACTACACATATATCAAAGACGGATGGTGAAAGGAGACACCAAGTGATGAGTTATTTGACGATTGAAAAGGTAATGGGTCGAGAAATTATGGACTCTCGCGGCAATCCGACGGTAGAGGCGGAAGTCGTTCTGGCAGGCGGCGTGATTGGCAGAGGTGCTGCACCGAGCGGCGCATCGACAGGCGAATTTGAAGCACTGGAGCTGCGCGATGGAGATAAGAACAGATATTTGGGCAAGGGCGTGACTAAGGCGGTCGCTAACATCAATGGACCGATTCAGGAAGCACTGGTCGGCATGGATGCTTCGGATATTTACGCCGTAGATGCGGCTATGATTCAGGCAGACGGCACCAAAGATAAGTCCAAGCTGGGCGCCAATGCGATTCTCGCAGTATCTATTGCGGCAGCACGTGCAGCATCCATTGCCCTGGAGCTTCCGCTGTATCGTTTCCTCGGCGGCATTTCCGGCAATCGTTTGCCGGTACCGATGATGAATATTCTTAACGGCGGTGCTCATGCAGCCAATACTGTCGATGTACAGGAGTTTATGATTATGCCGGTCGGCGCACCGAGCTTCAAGGAAGCACTGCGCATGTGCGCCGAGGTATTCCACGCTCTGGCTGCTCTGCTCAAGGCAGAGGGACTTGCAACTTCTGTCGGCGATGAAGGTGGTTTTGCACCGGATCTTGCCAGCGATGAGGAAGCAATCCAGTATATTCTCAAGGCAGTAGAGAAGGCCGGTTATGTACCAGGCAAGGACTTTATGCTGGCGATGGATGCAGCTTCTTCTGAGTGGAAGGGCGAGAAGAAGGGCGAATATGTCCTGCCGAAGGCTGGCACCAAGTTCACGTCGGAAGGCCTGATTGAGCATTGGAAGCAGCTGGTAGAAAAGTACCCGATTATTTCCATTGAGGATGCACTGGATGAGGAAGACTGGGACGGCTGGAAGCTGCTCACCAAGGAGCTTGGCGATAAGGTACAGCTGGTTGGCGATGACTTGTTTGTCACCAATACTGAGCGACTCAAGAAGGGCATTGACAACGGCTGCGGCAATTCCATTCTGATTAAGCTCAACCAGATTGGCTCGGTATCCGAGACACTGGAAGCCATCAAGATGGCGCATAAGGCTGGCTATACCGCAATTTCCTCTCATCGTTCCGGTGAGACGGAAGATACAACCATTGCCGATTTGGCAGTTGCCCTGAATACCTGCCAGATCAAGACCGGTGCACCGAGCCGCACCGAGCGCGTGGCAAAGTACAATCAGCTGCTTCGCATTGAGGAAGAACTGGGTGCCAGCGCTGTTTATCCGGGAATGGGTGCTTTTAACGACAAGAGATAAAAGTCAGAACATGCTGACTTTTGCAGCATATGGGATAACGTGTGCTTCGCTGCTCGATGAGCGGCGAAGCATCTCTTGTCTAAAAATATTAACTATAACTAATAAAGAATGGCTCAGATTTTCGGTGTTGTTATAAAATGTTTCAGAATAGGTCTTGACATTTTTTGCATACACCGTTATGATAATAGTGTTCATACAACTGACGGAAGTGGATCACCACATGGGAGTATGAATCGCTGTTTTGCCGACCGTCTGGGCATTGTTTACGCTTGGAAGGGCGGATTTTTTATACCAAAAATTCGTATCTTTCCGGATTACAAAACATATATCTGACTGAAAAGGAGAAACGACCATGGTTGATTTTGAACAGTGGGAAGGTTTTGAAGGACGTATTTGGAAGGAAGAAGTCAACGTAAGAGACTTCATTCAGAAGAACTATCAGCCGTATGACGGCGATGAGTCTTTTTTGGCAGACTCGACGGAAGCAACTGATAAGCTGTGGGGTGCTTTGCAGAAGCTGCAAAAGCAGGAACGCGCAAAGGATGGCGTGCTCGATATGGAAACAGAAATTGTTTCCAGCCTGACTGCATATGGCCCTGGATATATTGATGAAAATTTGAAGGATTTGGAGCAGATCGTCGGCTTGCAGACCGACAAGCCGCTCAAGCGCGCATTTATGCCGTATGGCGGCATTAAGATGGCAGAGCAGGCTTGCACAACGTATGGCTACCAGCCGTCCGAAAAGCTGCATGAAATCTTTACCAAGTACTGCCGCACGCATAATCAGGCAGTGTTTGAGGCATATACACCGGAGATGAAAAAGGCACGTCACACCCATATCGTGACTGGCCTGCCGGATACTTACGGCCGCGGCCGTATC
>NZ_JBNMHC010000226.1:0-3650 GCF_050872565.1 Butyricicoccus sp.
CAGAGTTCTTGAAAAGCTGGGAAAAGTATGGTATATTGCTATGCGGATTTAGAAAGAGAGGCATAGGAATGAATACAGAACAAGCCTTTGCTATCAAGGGTGATATTTGTTTTTGCAAGACAAACAATCAATGGACAACAATGGAAAATGCCTATGCCGTGTGTGAACACGGCATTTCTCAGGGCGTTTTTGCTCAACTACCGGAGCAGTATGCGCATATTTCGGTAGTTGATTTCACCGGAAAGCTGATCATTCCGGGACTGGTGGATCTGCACATTCACGCACCGCAGTATGCATTTCGCGGCATGGGCATGGATTTGGAACTGATGGACTGGCTCAATCAGCAGACCTTCCCGGAAGAGGCAAAATATGCGGATTTAGCGTATGCAGATCGTGCGTATACGATTTTTGCAGAAAATATGAAGCACAGTGCCACGTCTCATGCTTGTCTGTTTGCCACGCAGCACCGAGCGGCAACCGAGCTGCTGATGGATCGCATGGAACAGTCCGGACTCGTCAGCTTTGTCGGCAAGGTAAACATGGATCGAGAGGCACCGGACAATTTGAGAGAAAGCAGTGCAGAGACTTCTGCACAGGAAACCCTGCAATGGCTGTATGAAATCGCGGGAAAGTATCAGCGCACCAAGCCGATGCTGACGCCGCGATTTATTCCGTCGTGTACGCCAGAGCTGCTGACCAAGCTGCAGATAATCCAGCAGGAATATGAGCTGCCGGTCCAGTCGCATCTGTCGGAAAATCCGGGTGAGATTGCGTTTGTACAGGAGCTTTGCCCGACATCCAAGTTTTACGGTGACGCCTATGATGCGTATGGATTGTTCGGCAGACAGCATCCGACTGAGCAGACCTATCCGGCAATTATGGCGCACTGTGTGTATTCGACACAGGAAGAAATACAGCTCATCAAGGACAATGGCGTGTTTATCGCACATTGTCCGGCATCAAATACCAATTTGTCGTCCGGCATTGCGCCGATTCGCCGGTATTTGAACGAAGACATGTCGGTAGGCTTGGGCAGTGATGTCGCAGGCGGACATACCGAATCGATGCTGCGTGCCGTTTGTGATGCTGTACAGGTGTCGAAGCTGTATTGGCGGCTTGTCGATGCATCGGCTGCGCCGCTGACGTTCTGTGAAGCATTTTATCTGGCGACAAAGGGCGGCGGTGCGTTCTTTGGCAACGTGGGCAGTCTGGAGCACGGCTATGATTTCAGTGCCGTCGTGCTGGATGACAGCAGCTTGCAGCACCCCTTTGCACTGACCATTGCCCAGCGCGTGGAACGGGCAGCATACAGTGCGTTGGACAATTATGGCATTTGTGCCAAGTTTGTTTCCGGTACGCCGCTGTTTGACCACGTGCACTCAAAATAATTTCATGGCTTTGGCGTCCGGATAGACAGCGAGCAGGCACTGAATGCCCAGCCGTGTCAACAGCTGCGCTTTGGCTTGCAGCGTATCCGCGTCATCAAATAAGACGAAATGTGCTTGGTCACTGCGCGTGTAGGTAAAATATTTGGCGCATAATTCGCGGGAAAAAAAGACTGTAGAGCCGGTCGCTTGGCGCAATGCTTGAAATTGTTCCGCGGATAGCACTGTTCCGTTGGGAGAGGCACAGGGAAGCGGAAAATCCATGCAGGAGCAGGTGAGCTGTGCGGCGAGCCGCTCTGCGCCGAACCGGGAGAGCAGATCGGAAAAATATTCTTCCAAACAGCCGCCGGAAATGGCTGTGTCAGCAATGACCGTGGCGTGCGGTGCGTATTCTGCCAAGGCGAGTGGGATGAACAGCGTGAGTCCTTGCTGCTGGGCTTCTCGGTCTAAACAGGTTGTCAGCTCTTGCAGCAGCGGTCGCTCGAAATCTGCCAAAATTCCCGCACAGTGGCGGTTTTGCGCGGCAGAAACAGCTTCTCGCGCGAAAACAGCGCTGTGCTTGGGAATGCCGCGGCTGTCTGCGATGCCGAGGTAATCGCCGCGAGAGCTGGCGGGCAGCGCGGTGAGAGAAAATGTCCCGTCTTCCGATACGCGGGAACAAAAATGCACACAGGAGAAACCAGCTTGTCTGGTGTGTTGTGCGTCGGTTCCTGCGGCTGCAATCATCCAATGGATGTTTGATGTCATGAGATGTCCTCCATTCGTTTTTTCTCTGTCTTTGGTTGCAATTGAAACGGAAATCCAGTACACTATATGAGGTGATTACATGAATATACGATTTGGCCCGGCGGGCAATTCTGCGTCCTTTGCTCAGGCGGGTTTTCAGGCGACCAAGGATGCGCCGGCATGGATCGCTGCAAAAGGACTGACTGCGTATGAGTATCAGTGCGGACGAGGCGTCCGCATCGGCTCAGAAACAGCCGCACTTATCGGACAGGAAGCGCGGAAATATGGGATTCAGCTGTCGCTGCACGCACCGTATTTTATCAATCTGTCCACCGATGAGGCGGAAAAGAAACAGAAAAATATTGGATATGTGTTGGAAAGCTGCCGCGCGGCGCGTGACATGGGTGCGGATCGCATTGTCGTCCACACGGGCGGCGTGGGCAAGAAGCGCACACGAGATGCCGCGATGGCAAACAGCCGCATCAATGTCCGGGATATTTTGACGGCAAAAGAGGATGCCGGATATACCGACATTACGATTTGCCTAGAAACGATGGGAAAAATCAATGTCATTGGCACCGCACAGGAAATCATGGAGCTGGTCGCGCTGGATGATCGGCTGCTGCCGTGCATCGACTTTGGTCATCTCAACGCCCGCACACACGGCGGAATGTCCACACAAGAGCAAGTCGCGGAATTGTTTGATTTGATGGAACAGACCATCGGCATCGAACGGGCGAGAATCTTCCACAGCCATTTTTCCAAGATTGAGTACAGCAAGGGCGGCGAGGTTCGCCATTTGACCTTTGCGGACGAAATCTATGGCCCGACGTTTGATCCGGTCGCTGCGGAGACCGCAGCGCGCGGCTACACGCCAAGATTTATCTGTGAATCCGCCGGTACACAGGCGGAAGATGCTGTGACCATGATGCACATCTATCAAAACTATATGAAGGAAACCGTTTGAATCAGAAGCAGAATCGAGGCAATTTTTTATGCTGAAGCAAATTCAGGAAGCCCTGCGCCAGGCTGATTTTGACGCAATTTTGATTACCAGTCCGCAAAACAGACGCTATGTGACGGGATTTCCGTCCTCTGCCGGTGTCTGCGTGGTGACACAGAAGGGCGGATACCTGTTTACGGATTTCCGCTATATTGAGGCGGCAAAAAAGCGCGTCCGCGAGGGCATTCAAGTGGATATGGTGCGCCGCTCATATGCGGCAATGGTCAATGCGGTCTGCCAGCAGGACGGCGTCAAGACCATTGCATTTGAAGAAGGGTTTATGACGTGCGCGGATCACGCACAGTGGGAACCGGCATTGGCGGCAAAGATGCAGCCGATGGGTGCCCTCATCAGCGATTTGCGCGAAGTTAAGACGCAGGAGGAAGTAGAGTGCTGCGTCAAGGCACAGCGCATTGCAGAGCGCGCACTGGCAGAGACGCTCAACGATATTCATGCCGGTGTGACGGAAAAACATATCGCATCGCTGCTGGAATTCCGTATGTTGGATTACGGCGGAGAGAAGATGTCGTTTGACC
>NZ_JBNMHC010000227.1:0-3645 GCF_050872565.1 Butyricicoccus sp.
ATGAAAAATCGGTGGTTTCCACGCAGAATATTGTAAATGGATTACCATGTTCTGTCAAGATTGGCACAAAAAATATCCCGACCTGCTTTGCGGATCGGGATATTTGTCTTTGTGCTTAGTTGTTGCGGTCTCCGAACAGGCGGAGCAGGTACAGGAACAAATTAATGAAGTCCAAGTACAGCTGCAATGCCGAAATAATCGATGCCTTTTGCAGCAGCTCCGGATTGCTGGAATAATATGCGTAGTTTCTGCGAATCATCTGCGTGTCATAAGCGGTAAAGCCGAGAAATACGACGATGCCGACCAGACACAGACCGGTGTTCATGCCAGGGATGAAGAGGGACAGGATCATCATGATGATGAGTGCCACCAGACCAAACATCAGAACCGGCCCGATGCGGGTTAAATCTGCCTTGGTCACATAACCGTAAATTGCCATGACGCCGAAATACAGAGAAGTCATCGCAAAGACGATAATCAGTGATTCCAGACTATAGACTGCCAAAATCGTGCTGAACGTCACGGCGTTGAGCAGTGCATAGACAAAGAACAACATGCGAGCGGTTGCAACCGGAACCTTGTGAATGCGGGCAGAGAGGTAAATGACCACGCCCAGTTCAATCAGTGCCAGCACAAACGGCAGCAGACCGTTCAGAGCAGTGCACAGCGGAATATAAAATCCGGTAAAGTAGATTGCCGCAGCAGCGACAAAGGTTGTCAAAAGTCCAAGGAACATCCAGCCGTATGTTTTGGCTGTGTAGGAGGCGATGGAGTCGCGGCTTTCGCCGAACGACGAATAGTCATAGCCCTGATTCATATGGACCCTCCTTTCCCAATCATCTGTTTTGATGTGTTGTATATTATACTGCATTTGGCAAGAAATGTACAGAAAGTTCGTGAAACAATTCTGTATACTTTTTGTGAACAAAGGTTTACAATAAAGGACAGGATTTGTGTGTATAGAAACAGGTATCCAATCGGTGTGACAGAAGGTGAGTGCTGCACAATGAAAAACAGAACAATGGACGCCAAGCGCATCGTGAGCCGATACGGTTCCCTGCGCACGCTGCTCGTCGTGGAAGGCTTGCTTGTCGGACTATTTGCCGGCTTGGTCACATCCTTGTATCGCTATCTGCTCGACCGCGCGGATGATATTCGCAATGCGGCTATCAGCTTTTGCAGCGGAAATCCGCTGCGTATGCTGGGATGGTTCGGTGTGCTGGTCGTACTGGCTGTGCTGGTGACCGCATTGCTCAAATGGGAACCCATGATTTCCGGCTCCGGTATTCCGCAGGTGGAAGCGGAACTGATGGGATATATCCGCCCCTGCTGGTGGCGTGTGATTTTGGGCAAGGTTGCGGCTGGCTTTTTGTGTATTGTCGGCGGTTTGTCGCTCGGCAGAGAAGGCCCGTCGGTCCAGCTCGGCGGCATGGCGGGTAAGGGTATCTCTCGCGGACTCAAACGATTTCGCTTAGAAGAGCATTTTCTCATTACCTGCGGTGCATCTGCCGGACTTTCTGCGGCATTTAATGCGCCGCTTGCCGGTGTCATGTTCGCATTGGAGGAAATTCATAAGAATTTCTCTGCGATGGTGCTGCTGTCATGTATGGCGGCGTCTCTCATGGCGGACTATATTTCCAGCGGTTTGTTTGGCATGGAGCCGGTATTTACCTTTCAGTTTGCCGGTATGATTCCCTTGCGCGGCTATGCGTATATTTTGATTCTCGGCGTGCTGTGCGGCGTGCTCGGCGCGGTACATAATGCAGGAATGCTTGGGGCACAGACGCTGTATAAAAAGCTGGGCTTTTTGCCGCAGGTGTGCCGGATTTTTATTCCGTTTTTCATTGCCGGTGTGCTCGGCTTTATTATGCCGGAGCTGCTCGGCGGCGGCCATCATATGGTGTCCATGCTGTATGTCGAAAATCCGCAGTTTGGCCTGCTCGTCACGATTGTCATCGTGAAGTTTTTGTTTTCTGCCGCCAGCTTTGGCTCGTCTGCACCGGGCGGTACATTGGTGCCGCTGCTCGTGCTCGGTGCCTTTATCGGCGGAGCCTATGGCAGTGCGGTTGTCGATTGGTTCGGCTTTGACTGCGATTTTGCGACCAATTTGGTTATCATTGCGATGGCAGCGTTTTTTGCGGCCATTGTCCGCGCACCGGTGACGGGCATTGTTTTGATTTCCGAGCTGACCGGCAGCTTTTCGCATTTGCTGTCGCTGTCTACAGCGGCGCTTGTCGCGTATGTTGTCGCAGAGGCATTGCGCAGCAAGCCGTTCTTTGAACATTTGACCGAGCGATTCTTAGAAGGTCAAAAGGGAAAAGACATTGTCAAGGGAACCGGAAACAAGAAATCCATCATTACTTCTGTCATTGAAGAGGGAAGTGAAGCGGATAACTGCATGATTCAGGATCTTGGCTTGCCGTCGTCGTGCTTGGTTGTATCGGTAACCCGCGGCGCAGAGGAATTGATTCCGCGCGGCAAATTGAAGCTGAAAGCGGGCGACACGCTGGCAACTATGGTCAGCGAACGCGATTTGGCGGCGATGGAATCCGTACTCAAACACAAAGTGACCTTTGAGGAGACTTGATATGCATGTAACACATTCGTTTGGGGCATGGTTTGACGCACAGTCCCGCGTGCTGATCTTGGGCACGATGCCCTCTCCTAAGTCGCGGGAAGCTGGATTTTATTATGCGCATCCGCAAAATCGCTTCTGGCGGGTTCTGCCGATGCTGTACGGAGAACAACCGCTTGTCGGGGATATTCCCAAGCAAAAAGACTTCCTCACACGGCATCACATTGCCTTATGGGATGTCTTAGATAGCTGCGATATAGAGGGCGCATCCGATGCGTCTATCCGCAATCCGGTTCCCAATCGGATGCGTGATATTCTTGACCATGCGCCGATTACTGCGATTTTCTGCACGGGACAAAAGGCGGGAGCTCTGTTCAAACGCTATTGTCAAAAGGACTGCGGTATCCAAGCACAGGTGCTGCCGTCGACCTCTCCGGCCAATTGTGCTGTCAAGCTGGAACAGTTATTGGAATGTTATGCCATCATTCGACAACTTACAGAATAGGAGAAACAACACAGATTTATGATTCATACGATTATTTGGGCGATTTATTTTATTTTGTATTTGATTATTGTGTCCCCGATCCGGGCGCATTATGCACATCAAATCAAAAAGGGCAATCGAGAAAAAGTACAAGCGGGCATTGATCGCATGGTACACAACTGGGCGCACCGCCTGTTATGGGCAGCCGGTGCAAAGGTCGTGGTAGACGGCAAAGAAAACATTCCGCAGGGAACCGCTGTGTTTGTTTCCAACCACCAGAGCGATTTTGATATTCCGGTTATTTTGGCGTATGTCGGTCAGCCGCGTGCGCTGATGGCAAAGGTTTCGCTGGCAAAAATTCCGGGTCTGCGTTCTTGGATGGATTTGCTGCAATGTGTGTATGTAGACCGCGAGGACGAGAAGCAGGCTGTGCGTGCACTGATGGATGCAACACGACTGGTCAAGAGCGGCGTTTCCATGACGATTTTCCCGGAGGGAACCCGCAGCAAGGGCGGCCCAGTCAAAGAATTTAAGGGCGGTGCCTTCCGTGCGGCAACCAGCGCAAAAGTGCCGGTTGTGCCGGTCA
>NZ_JBNMHC010000228.1:0-3638 GCF_050872565.1 Butyricicoccus sp.
GATTTCAATTACACGGTGTTTGAAGGAGCTTCTTTGCAAGCACAAGATTTGAGCGATACGATAGACAGTTTTCCGATGATGGCGGAGCGCCGTATGGTTGTAGTGCGCGATCTGGATGTTTTTAAGCCGACTGCTGCATTAAAGGAAGAACTGCCCCAAATTATTAGCGATCTGCCGGACTATGTCTGCTTGGTTTTCTACTATGATACCATCGAGTTGAAGCCGGATAAGCGAACCAAATTATATACCGCGATTACAAAAGCGGGATGCATTGCCGATTTTTCTCATTTGGAACGACACGATTTGATTCCGTGGGTCAAGCGGCACGCCCGCGCCGCAGGCAAGCAGATTGACAACAATACTTGTGATTATTTGCTGTTTATCTGCGGTACATCTATGACCAATCTCTTGTTGGAGATTGAAAAAGCCTGTGCGCACAGCGCAACGGACTCTGTACAGAAAAGTGACATTGATGCGGTTTGCACGAAAGTTCTGGATGCCGTGACGTTTGACTTGACAGATGCCATTACTGCACAGCGATTTGACCGTGCTTTGGGCTTGGTAAATGAATTGATTGCGCAGAAAAATGAGCCGATTGTTCTGCTCGCTGCGGTTGCGCGGCATATTCAGAGATTGTATGCTGCGCGGCTCGCGCTGGAGGCACACAGCAGTGAACAGCAGCTCATGGAACTGCTTGGAAGTAAGTCACCGTATTATGCGAGAAAAATGCAGCAATCCGCCGCTCAGCTTTCGGTTCGCTGGCTGCGTCAAGCACTCTTGCTGTGCGGAGAGAGCGATGTTGCAATGAAATCCGCAGGCTCTGACCGACAAAAGGTGTTGGAATTGCTTTTGCTGCAATTAGCGGCGAATTTTGAGGAAAGGAAATCAAAAACGCGATGATACACATCAAGGAAGCGATTATTGTAGAAGGCAGATATGATGTCAATAAAATCAAACAGCTGGTAGATACCGTTGTCATTGAGACGGGTGGATTTGCGATTTTTAACAACAAAGAAAAATTAAAGCTCATCCGCCGTATTGCGGCAGAACGCGGAATTTTAGTTTTGACAGATAGCGATGGCGCTGGATTTGTCATTCGCAATTATCTGCGCGGTGCAATTCCCAGCGAACAAATTCGTCATGCGTATATTCCACAGATTTATGGAAAAGAAAAGCGCAAAACAAAAGGCTCTAAAGAGGGAACGCTGGGCGTAGAAGGTGTGCCGAACGATGTGATTTTGCAGGCATTGCAGCAGGCTGGTGTTGATTGCTTGGACAGCAAACCGGAGCGGCCGCAGATCACGAAGGCAGATTTCTATGCATGGGGATTGACTGGCGTACCAGGAAGCAACGAAAAACGAAAAAAGCTGTTGCAGCTTTTGGATTTGCCGTCACATATGACAGCCAATGCGTTGCTGGAATTTATCAACGCCGTGGCAGATTACGATACCGTCAAGCAGAAAATAGAACAGCTGTCTGATGAGAAATCGTAATTGCAACTGCTAGTTGACAGATTTTACCGCATATTTTCTGGTATGCAACCGGAAAATCATGTATAATAGACGTAACTAGAGGAGGTGTTTTTATGATGAGATTGAACGATAAGATTATTGAACTGCGCAAGCAGCGTGGATGGTCACAGGAGGAACTGGCGCAGCAGTTGGGTGTCACCAGACAGTCTGTGTCCAAATGGGAAGGTGCACAGTCTGTGCCAGACATTGAGAAGATTGTCCAGATGAGCCGATTATTCCATGTATCGACGGACTATCTGCTCAAAGAAGAGCATGATCCTCTTCCGTCTGCGGAAACTTCTTCCGAGTATATTCTTTCGTTGGATGACACCAAACGATACCTCACCTTAAAAAAGCGAGCTGCACCACGCGTTGCGATTGCCACTTTTTTATGTATTGTTTCTCCGGTCGTACTCATTGGGCTTGGCGCATTGGCTGAGGCGAATATTGTGCCAATGTCAGAAAACATGGCTGGCGGCATTGGTCTGTGTACATTGCTTCTCTGCATTGCCATTGCCGTGGCGATGTTTATCTCTTCCGGAGCGACACTCAAAGCCTTTGATTTTCTGGAGCAAGAACCCTGCACTTTGGTACCCGAAGCTAAGACATGGACACAGCAGCAAAAAGAGGCTTGGCATGAATCGTACACGCGGTTAAATATCATCGGTACCGTGTTGTGTATTTTATGTTCTGTCCCATTGTTTGCTGTCGCAGCTGTGGGATTGCCGGAGGTTTTTGAGTCTTTGGCAGTATGTGCGATTCTAATCCTTGTTGGATTGGGATGTATTGCTTTTATTTATGGCGGAACACGACAGGCGGCCTTTCATAGACTGCTGGAAGAAGAGGAGTATACCAGAGAAAAGAAAGCATTGGCCAAGAAGAGTATTATTGGACCGATTAGCGCAGCGTATTGGTTGGCGGTGACGGCTATCTTTTTGTTTTATACCTTCGGGCCGTACGGCAATGGGCAAGCACAATACAGCTGGTTTATTTGGGCAGTTGCCGGCGTTTTGTATGCAGCGATTGTTATTGTGATAAAAATGATAGAAGGAAAACGACTGAAATAACCAAAACCGGCTCTAAAGAGCCGGTTTTGATTATTCTTGCGCATTTTTTCTCTTAAACGAGGCGAGCGGATTATTTTTCGCTGCATCGCGCATGTTGGCGTCGTTGATATGCGTATAAATCATAGTCGTATTGATGCTGTCATGCCCCAGCACGTCTTGCAGTGTACGAATATCCGTGCCGTTTTTATACATCAGCGTTGCAGCGGTATGGCGCAGCTTGTGCGCGGAATATTTTGTCGGATCCAGTCCGGCTTTGGCAATATATTTTTTTACCAATGCCTCGACAGAGGTTTTGCGAATCCGATTGCGCTTCTTGCTGATGAACAGTGCTCCAGCATTGCCCGCATCGGAATTTGGCTGCAAACGATGCGGCAGATAGGCATTGATAGCGTCAATGCAGGCATCATTTAAGTATAACATGCGCTCTTTGTTGCCTTTGCCGAGAACGCGAATTTGATTTTCTTTAATATCAGAGATATTTAATCCGCATAGCTCGGAGACACGCAGTCCGCAATTGAGAAACAGCATTAAAATACAATAATCTCGTTCCTGAAATGGTCCGTCTACTGCTTCTAACAGAGCCACACTTTCTTCCATGCTCAGATACTTCGGAAGGGAGCGGCGAACAGAAGGATATTCCAAATTCTGAATGGGGTTGTGGTCAAGCAGATGCGCTTTATCTGTCAAATACTTAAAAAAAGAGCGCAGGGCAGAGACCTTGCGTGCACGGGATGCTGCCATCAATCCAATTTCGCTGTTGTCAGAGTTCATGTGCTTGGGACGGTCTTGTACCGTATACATTAAGAAATCGTAAGCATCGGACAGGGTAATGGTCTTGATAAAGGAAATGTCCACGTCTTTAATCGGGATTTCGTCAAAGGGAAGATCATCTGCCAGTCCGCGTTTTTGCTTGATGTACCGGAAGAACATCCGAAGGTCTAAATAGTACTCTTTGACCGTCTTAGGAGAAGAACCTTTGATGGTTTGAATATACGACAGGAAGTCGTTTAACACCTGTGGGGATTCGTGATAATGATTCATGGAAAAACACCTCAACATA
>NZ_JBNMHC010000229.1:0-3632 GCF_050872565.1 Butyricicoccus sp.
CCTCTACTGCCGGCATACCGCCAATCGGATGCCATGCAACAGCATACAGACCGTCCTGCTTCTGCTCTACCACGCGCGGATCGGAAACCGTGCTGCCGTCACCGGTCTTGGTGAAGACAATCGGATCGACATGCAGAGTCAGGTCTTCGCCGGAAGCATATACTTCCTTGAGCTTTTCCAGATATGCTTCCTTGTACTTTTCTGCGCCGCCGAGAATTTCCTGCAAATAGCGCGTACGGGCATGACCGCGATTCTGATAATCGCCATAAGTACGGAAGGTCACCCACATGGCCTTGAGATAGAACAGCAGCTGATCCGGCTCAACCGCTTCTGCTACCTTGACGCCAAAGCGCGGATTGTTGCCGAGACCGCCTGCGGTATATACGTCAAACTTGCCGTCCGGACGAGCAGCATAGCCCATATCACGGAATGTCGCATGGGTGACATTTTCCGGAGAATTGGAGAAGCCAACCTTGAGCTTACGCGGCATCGGCTCTGCATTGATAAAATTCATCGCAAATTCTCCGACTGCCTCAGCATACGGCAGAACATCAAAGTATTCGCCCTTCTGTACGCCGCTCAGTGGAGCACACATGGTGTTGCGCGGGAAATCGCCGCCGCCGCCCATGGTGACAATGCCGACATCCAATGCACCTTCCATAATATCGCAGGTAGTTTCCGCATCCATGTCATGCAGCTGAATGGTCTGACAGGTGGTAAAATGCGCGCGCGGCACCTGATACTTGCGAATAGACTCCGCAATATATGCCAGCTTCTTTGCGGTCACGCGGCCTGCCGGCATACGCAGACGCAGCATGTTCTTGGACGGATCATGCTGTGCATAGCTGCCGTAACGACCGGAAAAGCCCTTATATTCTGCCTTCTTGATTTCGCCCTTGGAGTAAGCGATCGCCTTTTCGCGGAACAGCGGCATATCCGCCTTCCAGCTCTGCGGGTCAATCTTTTTCATAGCAATTCCTCACTTTAGCGGGATGTGCTCATCCCTGAATTTTATCTTGATTTCATGCAGATTTCTGCCAATTTCGTTCGTGCTTTTATTGTATCACTGCCCTTTTGGCATTGCAACTGCAAAATAATTTTTTCTATCTATATTTTTCAATATCTATAGGTATTTATCTATATATAATTCGCAAACTTCCTCTTGTCAACGCGGTAAATTCACGGTAAACTAAAGATACTTTCAAAAAAGGAGTTGATTGTTTATGAGCAATCCTATTCTCGTTACCGTTCGCTATACCGTCAAGGACGGCAAGCGCGAAGAATTCTACCGTCACATTGTCGAGCAGGGCATCGACACGGCATCTCGTGAAGAGGCTGGAAACCGCAAATATGATTATTACTATCCGGCAGATTCCGAAAGCGATCTGTGCCTGCTGGAGCTGTGGGACAGCCGGGAAGCACAAAAGATTCATGGCACAACTTCCCATTATCAGAAGCTCGCTGCTCTGAAGGCAGAGTATGTCACAAACGCAGAAATTCAGATTTACGACCTTGCGGCGCAATAAAGAGTTTCTCGCTTGGCTTGTATTTGCCGGAAGCGGCGCATACTTAGAGCTGGTGCTGCATCTTGTCGTCTTTCACACAGCAGACATGCATCTGGTCATTCCTATGCTGTTCGGTCTATGTGTGGGAAGTGGACTTGTCTGCATCAGCTCTTTGTTTCCGGCAAAAGCCAGCGGACGAATTGCCTTAGTTGGTCTCGGTTTTCTGTGTGTCTGCTGCTGTGTCCAATGCGTCTATCATGGCATTTTCGGCAGTTTTATGCCGCTGTCGCAGCTGACACTCGGCACCGATGCCCTGACCAACTTTCAAGGTCAGGTTATCTACGGTATCCAGCAGCAGCTTTTCGCTGTCATCGCGCTGTGCCTGCCGCTTCCATTGGCTTGGTATGTTCTGCGGTCTCACCGTGCCCAGCTGCCGCGATTGACACGAAAAACACGCGGTCCTATACTGGGTGCCTTCGCAGCCATCTGTGTGCTGACGCTTGTCTGTGTGCGCGTGCTGGACGGCGGCGCCGTGTATCGGCTGCTGACCAACACCAGTGCTTCCACAGAAAGCAGCGTTCGTCATGCCGGTCTCGCCGCCACGATGATAGAAGAGGGATTGGCACAGCTACAGGGATCCTCTGTCACACTGACCGCCAGTGCTTTGGACGGCGATCCGGAACAAGACAGTACAGATACTGCCAATATTGATCCATCTCTGGATTTTTCTGCGCTGGCAAACAGCACAGACGATGAATCTTTATCTGCCCTCGACCAATATTGTGCATCTCTTGCACCGACCAATAAAAATCAATACACCGGGCTGACCAAAGACTACAATCTCATTATGATTTGCGCCGAATCATTCAGTCCATATCTCATTGACAAAGAGCGAACACCGGCACTGTACAAGTTGGCAAACGGCGGCTTTCGATTTCAAAACTACTATTGCAGTTTTCCCAACACCACGACAAACGGTGAATACTCCCTGTGTATGGGACTAATGCCGGATATGTCTCGCACCAAGACGGCATCCAGCTTTGATGTCTCGCGCAGCAACTATTTGCCCTATTGTATGGGAACCGTCTTTTCTTCCCTAGGCTATCCCGCCTATGCCTATCACAATTATTACGGTACATTTTATGACCGCAATCACACGCATCCCAACATGGGATATACGTTTCGGGCAGTCGGCAGCGGTTTAGACATTCCTCTGTCATGGCCGTCCTCAGACAAAGACATGATTGATGCGTCTGTCTCGGAGTATTTGGACAGCGATACGCCGTTTTGCACATATTACATGACATTTTCCGGTCATTATCAGTATGACTGGGATAATGCGATGAGTGCCAAAAATCGGGATGCCGTTTCCGATCTCCCCTATTCGGAGACCGTACAGGCGTATCTTGCCTGCAACATGGAGCTGGAATATGCTGTAGAAGATTTGTTTGCGGCACTGGAACGTGCCGGAAAAGCAGACAACACCGTGATTGTTCTTACCGCCGATCATTATCCTTACGGTCTGTCGGAAAATCAGTACAACGCGCTTGCCGGAACACGCATTGACACGACATTTGAAAAATATCATAATTCGTTTCTGTGCTATATTCCCAACATGCAGCCCGTTGATGTGGATGCCTATTGCTGTGACATGGATATTTTACCGACGCTGCTCAATCTATTTGGTGTCTCGTATGACTCCCGCCTGCTCGCCGGAAAAGATATTTTATCCGACAGCCCGCATGTGGCGATGTTATCCGACCAAAGCTATTTGACCGATACATTCCGCTATAACGCAGAAACCGGCACCGCGGAATCTTATGACGGTTCACCTGTCGATTCTGTCGATGTGCAAACATACAGTCAATACGTGAGCAACGCTTTTTCGTTTTCCACACAGGTATTAAACAACGATTACTACGCCCATGTTTTTTCCCAATCGGCAGCCAAGCAAACAAAAAGTTATGATTTTTCCGACATCACCAGCCCTTTTGAGGAAGCCAGTGCCTTATTTGCCGTAGAAAACGGCTATATGCAGCCAAAATCTAACACAGAATTTGGTGCACAGCAACCGGCTATGTACGGCGAGCTGCTTCATGCTCTGTATCGCATGGCAGGCAATACAGA
>NZ_JBNMHC010000230.1:0-3629 GCF_050872565.1 Butyricicoccus sp.
GTGGCTCCAAATGCCTTGAAAGGCAAGCCTCATATTTTCAAACATCGTTTCACTCCCTCTTTACTGCCACAGCTCGGAAGTATCCGCCTGCTGTGTCGCGGCACCTTCCTTGACATTCTTTCCATACGGAAATGCAACCCAGTCATCTCCCGTCAAACCACTTTTGATTTGCGTATAATAGCCATCCAACGATTTTCCTATGGTCACTTGACGTTTTTCCAGTTTTCCGTCTTCGCCCTGTACGTAAACATAATTTTTACCGTTTTCTTTTAAGATAAAGCCGGATTCCAAATACAAATCGCTCTGTTCCTCGGTGGTTTGCAATGTCACACTCACTGAACTTTGATCGGTCAAATTTCCGCCGCTGTCATCCAGCTGAATATATACCGGATAATAGGAAGAATTGGTATTTCCCATATATCCCTGTTCATCGTCTGGATACGTTCCGATATTGGTGACCTTACCCGTATAACTCTCGCCAGTCATCCAGTCTTGTACCGTTGCGGGTTGACCAACTTTGACTTCCTGCAACGTAAATTCATTGACAGAGATCTTTACCAAATATCCGCCGCCACCGCTGATTTTCATAAAAGCCTTGCTTTTATTGCTCGGATCGCCGACATACGTGACCGTTCCATCCAGCTCACTGTATACGGTGTTGTTCTGTTCTTCCTTTTGCTTCTTTGCATACTGCAATTTTGCCTGCCGCAGCTGCAAATCCAAGTCACGAACCGATTCCTTCTGTTCGTTGACCATCTGTTCAATTTCCTGCTTCGTGTATGTTGTCTCGCCGTTGTCATCTTCTGGGATGTTCTCAGACGATGCAGATGGCGTATCCGTTGTTCCGCCCTGCTGTTGTTGAGATGATGTCTTGGCATCATTTTTGCCCTTGACCGCTGCATTGTCATCGCTATCATCGAATGATTTTACCGATTCAGCGTCACCGCCCAATAAAACCACCTTTGCTGTCACAGAAGAAGCACTGGTATTGGTCGCCTTATTGTCAGACTCTTTATCCTCGGAATCACTCGATTCAACCGGGTCAATCTGCGTAATCTGTTCTTTTATCGGCTCGCCCGGACGATATTTTTGTACGATTTTCAAGTTGTTTTTCGCCGTCTTCAGCTGCAATTCCAGTTTTTTGATGTCCAGCTGCGCACGCCGCATGTCCAAATCAGACAGTGTGGTATCATAGGAAAACAGCTTGTCGCCTTTTTTGACCTGCTGCCCCTCTTTGACTGCAACTTCTCCGACCGTCTGCGATTCGGATACCATAATGGTCTGCACGCCATCTGCCTGTATGGTGCCATCATACTGTGCTCCGCCCCAATCTGTTTCACTCGTCGAAATGCTGCCATCAGAAGCGGAATACACGGCAACCGTTCCATGGAAGTGGTCTTGATACACACGGAAGCAGCCAAATCCAACCGCTCCCGCCAATACGGCGACGCCTACAAGTATTTTTGCTTTTTTCGGAATTTTTTTCACCGCACTGGAACCTCCCCATCTGTAAACAGTTCGCCATCATAAATCTGATAGCATTTATCCGCTTCTCGTGCCACTTCGATGGCGTGCGTAATCGTAATAATGGTAATGCCTTCTTGATTGAGCTGACGAAACAGCTGCATAATGTTTTTTCCCGACTGACTATCCAAGGCACCTGTCGGTTCATCTGCCAGCAGCAGCTTTGGATTTCCGACAATTGCGCGGGCAATCGCCGCGCGCTGGCACTGACCGCCGGACATCTGATTGGGATAAAATTCCATGCGGTCACCCAATCCGACCTTTTCCAGCATCTCCGCAGCGCGTTCTCTGCGCTCCTTTTTGCGCACACCGCGATATAACAGCGGCAGCGCAACATTATCCAAAGCAGTCAGCTCCGGCAGCAAATCCGCGTGCTGAAAGACAAAGCCCAACGTTTTATTCCGGATCTCTGCCATGCGATTTTCTGACAGACCGGCAATTTCTTCGCCATCCAGTGTAAATGTGCCGGAAGTCGGTGTATCCAAGCAGCCAATGATATTCATCAAGGTGGTTTTTCCCGAACCTGACGGTCCCATAATGGCAATGTACTCGCCTTGTTCTACGGAAAACGTCACATGTTTGAGCACGGGCACGATCAATTTACCGCGCGCGTAATCTTTAAAAATATCGCGGCACGCAATGATTTGGCTCATTATGACGCTCCTTCCTCTACCGACATGGCAGCAGAACCTACATCGCCGGACGTATCTTCGGAAGAGTCATCAGCTTGAGAAACCGTCGTCTTTTCCCCTTCCTTGCAGTCATCCGTTGGGAAAGCCAGATAATCATCCAAGGTCAGACCATCGGTAATTTCATACGTGTTAGCTTCCTCATTGTGTCTGCCAATCGTGACCGTTCGCTTTTCCAGTACGCCGTTTGTATTTGCCAGCCAAACATATGCCGTATCTCCATCGCGAACGACATAATCTGCATTGAGCCAAATTCCCTTATCTGTCTCCTGTTTTCCCACCGTAATGTACACGTGCTGGCCGATCATCATGCCGTCCTGCGTGTCCGGCACGACATAAAATGTATATTTAGACGCTGTATTATCTGTATTTTGGTCGCTATTCATCGAATTTTCATCAGAGTCAGCCACTGCACCGTTGGTATCCACTTGCGAAATCGTGCCCGTCCATGTCTTGTTGTCATCAATGCGCGAATGAATGGTGACCTCTGCGTCCTGTTCCAGCTCGCCGACTTCCAGCTCACTCACTTGACCTTTGATTTTATACGCGCCGGTCTGCAAAATCGTCATAAAAGCACCGCTGTTATCCGACGAATTGTCGGAAGAAATCGACTGTACCACGCCATCTGCTTCTGCGACAACATCCGCATTTTGCAGATCTTTTTGCAGATCATCCAGTTCTTTCTGTTTTTTCTTTAAATTATATTGCTCAGAGGACAAATCCAGTTGTGCTTCCTGAATTTGCAGATTGTAGCTGAGCTGTTCTGATTTTCCCGCTGCTTTTTTATCTTTTTTCAGCTGGGCAATCTGCTGCTGATACGATGAGATCTTATTCTGAATCGATTCAACCTCTAGTTTGGCAGAATCCACGGAAATTTGCAGAGAATCCTTGTTGTACGTAAACAAAACCTGTCCCTTTTTGACGCTGTCTCCCTGCTGTACCTTGATCTCGTCAATGGTCTTGTCATCATCTTTTTCGATTTTCTGCGACTTGCTAGACTCAACAGTGCCCGAAAACTGTGTTGCTGTCGTGTCATATCCCAGAATGTCCCCTACACTCTGCACATATACAGTCTGATTGGTTGTTCCGCTTCCACAGCCGCTCAACAGCAATAACGATGCCACCAAGCAGCCTCCCAACAGGTGTTTTTTCATGATGTCCTTCCTTTCTGTTTACTCTCTCGCAACGGAAAATACCAGCTGGATGCAATACCGTTCTTTGGTCTTTCGCACTTGACAGAGTCCCTGCATTTTTTCCATCATCAGGCAAATATTTCGCACGCCAACCTGCGTGCTTTCTAAATTATCTCCCTGTAATAGAATCTTGTTTTCAAATCGAATCACAAGCTGTTTTGCGCTTCCAGAGATTGTCAGCAAAATCGGCTCGCTCGGATCTGCATATTTTAAAATATTAGAA
>NZ_JBNMHC010000231.1:0-3610 GCF_050872565.1 Butyricicoccus sp.
CCTCAGCACCGTCCGTATGCGTGAGATCACCGCGCAGATCAAGGAAGCCCTTTCTTTCGGCGACCTTTCCGAGAACGCAGAGTATCATGCAGCAAAGGATGAGCAGGGCAAGGTAAACTCCCGTATTCTGGAGCTGGAGACCATGATTTCCAAGGCTGTTATCATCGCAGCGGATGAGTACGCAGCAGACGAGGTATCTCCGGGATGCACCTTCAAGATCGAAGATCTGGAATTCGGCGATGAAGAGCAGTACCGCATCGTTGGTTCGCAGGAAGCAGACCCGATGGCAGGTCTGATTTCCGATGAGTCTCCGGTAGGCAAGGCTGTTCTGGGTCACAAGATCGGCGAAGTGGTAGAAGTGGAAGCACCGAACGACAGCGTTGTCAAGTTCCGCATCACCGACATCCAGAAGTAAACAAGAACCAACAACAGGCTGTCTGCCACGCCGGAACGGATGGCGGACAGTCCTTTTGCATTATAATTAGGAGGAAAAACATGGATCAGAACGCAGCTGCTGAACAGAGCAAGCCGAAGAACGCAAAGCCGGTCCGCTCGGAATCCGAAGAGTACGAGATCCGCACTGCCAAGTTGCAGGCAATGCAGGAAGAGGGCAAGGATCCGTTTACGGAAGTTCGCTTTGACCGCACCAACTATACTACAGACATCACCGAGAACTTCGATGAGATGGAGGGCAAGATCGTCCGTCTGGCAGGCCGCATGATGAGCAAGCGCATCATGGGCAAGCTGACCTTCTCGGACATTACCGACCGTTACGGCCGCATCCAGCTGTGCGTCAAGCGCGACCTGCTGGGCACCGAAGAGTACAAGCAGTTTAAGAAGTATGACATCGGCGACATCATTGGCATCGAAGGCGAAGTATTCCGCACCCAGAAGGGAGAGATCTCTGTCCGCGTAGACAAGCTTCAGCTGTTGGCAAAGTCCCTGCGTCCGCTGCCGGAGAAGTGGCACGGTCTGAAGGACACCGATATTCGCTATCGCCGCCGCTATGTTGACTTGATTGTCAACCCGGAAGTGCGCCGCACCTTTGAGAACCGCTCCAAGATTGTTCGCGAAATCCGCAACTTCTTTGACGGTCAGGGCTTTATGGAAGTAGAGACCCCGTGCCTGAACACCATTCCGGGCGGTGCTGCTGCGCGTCCGTTTATCACGCACCACAACGCACTGGACATCGACATGTACATGCGCATCGCGACCGAGCTGCATCTGAAGCGTCTGATTGTCGGCGGCATGGAGCGCGTGTATGAAATCGGTCGTATCTTCCGCAACGAGGGCATGGACACCAAGCACAATCCGGAGTTCACCACCATTGAGATTTATCAGGCATACACGGACTATCACGGCATGATGGATCTGACCGAGAACATGGTCATCCACTGCTGCGAGAAGGTTCTGGGCACAACCAAGGTGATGTATCAGGGCACCGAGCTGGACTTCTCCAAGGGCTGGAAGCGCATGACCATGGCAGAGGCTGTTAAGCAGTACTCCGGCATGGACTTCATGGCGATGGACGGCGAGCAGGCTCTGGAGGCTTGCAAGAAGGCTGGCTATGAGATCGACAAGAACAAGGAGAGCTGGGGCGATTTGCTCGCTATGGTTTACGATGCAACCGTAGAAGAAAATCTGATTCAGCCGACCTTTATCACGGATTATCCGGTAGAAATTTCTCCGCTGGCAAAGCGCAAGGCATCTGACCCGCGCCTGACCGAGCGCTTCGAGTGCTTTGTATACGGCCGCGAGCTGTGCAATGCATTCTCCGAGCTGAATGATCCGGTTGATCAGAGAGGCCGCTTCGAGCGTCAGGTAGAGCTGCGCAATGCAGGTGATGACGAAGCGAACATGATGGACGAAGACTTCCTGCGCGCTCTGGAATATGGTATGCCGCCAACGGGCGGCATGGGCATGGGCATTGACCGTCTGGTTATGTTCCTGACCGACAGCGCATCCATTCGCGATGTCCTGTTGTTCCCGACCATGAAGCCGCTGGACTAATGGAATACGGAAAGCCTGAGGAGCTGCCAGTCTGCTGCTCAGGCTTTTGCCATATTACATAAAGAGGCGTATCATGCAAAATATTTTTCCGATGCAACGGGGTCATCGACGGGCTGCGCGCCCCGGACGCACCATTTTACTTGGTTTTCTATTTGTCATCCTGTTCGGTGCCTGCCTGCTGCATCTCCCAATTGCGGCGCGGGATCACAGCGTGACAGCGTTTGTTGACTGCTTGTTTACTGCGACAAGCGCAACCTGTGTGACGGGGCTTGTTGTGGTAGATACGTGGCAGCACTGGACGGTATTCGGACAGATTGTTGTTTTAGGTTTGATTCAAATCGGCGGCTTGGGCGTTATGTCGGTGACGGCATTGGTGTCCTTCTTTATGGGACGGACGATTACCATGCGGGAACGATTGGAAATGTCTGCGTCGCTCAGTCTGGATGATATATCGGGAATTGTCCGCTTGATGCGGGAAGTGATGCTGTTTACGGCCGCAATAGAATTGGCGGGAACCGCTTTGCTTTCCATTCGGTTTATTCCGCAGTTTGGTATTGCAGAAGGCTTGTGGAAGGCGTTCTTTCACGCGGTCTCTGCGTTTTGCAATGCAGGTTTTGATTTGATGAGACAGAGAGAGGCATTCTCTAATTTGAGCGACTATGCGCAAGACCCGCTCGTCAATCTCGTGATTATTGCATTGATTGTCATGGGCGGATTGGGTTTTCTCGTCTGGCGCGATTTGCGCGCCAATCGCAAATGGAATCGCCTGTCCGTACACACGCGGTTGGTACTGATTATGACGGCATTGCTCTTGGTTGGCGGTACCTTGGCAATATTTGTACTGGAATACAGCAATCCGCAGACATTGGGGAATATGCCGGTCGGAAATCGTGTGCTGGCATCGCTGTTTCAGGCAACAACCTGCCGAACTGCCGGATTTAATACCATTGATCAGGGGGCGCTGCGCAGCGGTACCGCTGTCATCTGTATTTTGCTGATGTTTGTCGGCGGATCCTCGGGTTCCACGGCGGGCGGCATCAAGACGACTTCTGTTGCGGTGCTGATATTGGCGGCGTGGAGCGTGCTGCGCAGCAGACGGGATATCACCGTCTTTCACAGACGGATTGAAGAACGATTGGTTATGCAGGCCGTCGCGTTGGTGATGGCTGCCCTGGGCTTGATTTTGACGGGAAGCTTTATCTTGTACATGGCGGATAATGTCTCTGTGGGACGCGCCTTGTATGAGACGGTTTCCGCTTTCAGCACGACAGGACTGTCGGAAAATTTAACACCGACGTTGGGTGTAGTATCCAAATGCTGGTTGATTTTGGAGATGTATTTGGGACGCATCGGCATTCTGACATTGGGAGCCGCTGTGTTTATGCGGCGCATTTTTGAGCCGAAAATCCGGTATCCGGAAAGCAAAGTCATCGTAGGATAAGGAGTTCACATGAAATCTTTTGTTGTCATTGGTTTGGGCAGATTTGGAACCGCTGTGGCGGAAGAATTGTATGCGCTGGGACATGAGGTGCTGGCTATTGACCGAGAAGAAGGCTGCGCACAGCGCGTGTCAGAGATAGTCACTCATACGATTATCGCC
>NZ_JBNMHC010000232.1:0-3574 GCF_050872565.1 Butyricicoccus sp.
ACTCCAACCGAAAATATGCCGCAGTCCGTCTGACCACACAAATGCGAACGCTGGTGCGCGGTGCGCCGGAACTGCTTCTTCCCCGCTGTACCCAATATCTCGCACCGGACGGAACGGTACATGCATATCCTTCGCACAGGTTATCTCAAATCATGCGCGAACAATCCGCATCCGGCGGACGGCTGCTCGCCATGGCTGTGACCGACCAAACCGTATCGGATACCCAGCTGCCGCACGGCATGATTTTGACCGCCTTGCTCGTCCTGCGCGATCCGCTGCGCCGCGAGACACCGCAGGCGATTCATCAGCTGTCTCAAGCAGGCATCCGTACCATCATGTTGACCGGCGATCATCCTGATACCGCTCGCGCCATTGCCAAACGCTGTGGCATTGTCTCTGATGCCCATCCGCTCGTGATAGACAGCAGACAACTGCACAACTGGTCAAAGCAAGAGCTGATGCAGCAGCTTCCTCGGCTCGCCGTCGTCGCACGGGCACTGCCAGCAGACAAAGTGCGCCTGATTCAGGCCGCACAGGCAGCCGGTCTCGTCGCAGGCATGACCGGAGATGGTGTCAACGATGCGCCCGCACTCAAGCTCGCGGACATCGGCTTTGCGATGGGCAGCGGCACCGCTGTCGCCAAGGAGGCTGGAGATATTGTCATTACCGATGACAATCCCGCCTCGATTGCACACGCCGTGTTATATGGACGGACGATTTTCAAAAGCATTCGCAAGTTTTTGGTCTTTCAGCTGACGATGAATCTTTGTGCTGTCGGTGTCTCGATTGCCGGACCGCTCATCGGCATTGACACGCCGGTCACGGTCATGCAAATGCTGTGGATCAATCTGATTATGGATACGCTGGCAGGGCTGGCATTTTCCGGCGAGCCGCCGCTGCAAGAATATATGCAGGAGCCGCCCAAACGCCGAGAAGAGCCGGTGCTCAATCAATATATGAAAAGCCAGCTGCTGTTTACCGGCAGCTATACGATCTTATTATGTATTGTATTTTTGCGCGCCGCGCCATTTCGGCGATTCTTCGGCTACGCTGCAGATCCCCTTCGTTTTTTGACAGCATTCTTTGCGCTGTTTATCTTTTGCGGAATTTTCAATGCATATAATGCGCGCACTCACCGGCTCAATATTCTGGCACACATCTGGCGCGATCCGCTGTTTCTCGGCATTATGACCGCTGTCTCTGTCGTGCAGCTCGGACTCATTTATTACGGCGGGGCACTGTTCCGCACGACACCGCTTCCGCTGTATGAATTATGTGTCGCAGGCGGTCTTGCTCTCACAGTCATTCCCGTGGATTTGCTGCGCAAGCTATGGCTGCGGGCGACGGGAAAAGAGAGAAATTTTTGACATGCTTTCCACAGTTTGCCTCGGCTAAAGTTTTTTGTAACATAGAGAAAACCTATTGCAATTTGTCCATGCATGTAGTATACTTGTACTTGTCAAGAAAATAACATTGTTCTTCGGGGCAGGGTGTAATTCCCTACCGGCGGTACAGCCCGCGACCCGCTGGAAGCGATTCCGCGGCCGATCCGGTTTGAGTCCGGAGCCGACAGTCACAGTCTGGATGGAAGAAGATACAATCGAGACATGTTACAATGTCTCCTGTTTGTTTTGCCCTGTTTCACACACACGTGTAAACAGGCTCTTTTTGTTTTGTACGCCCTGTTTGATGCAGTCAAACGGGGCTTTTTGTTTTGGAGTTGATAAAAATGTCTGAAATCACGCAGCGCGATCTGCACTATATGCGCCACGCCCTAGAGCTGGCAAAGCGCGGTGCCGGACATGTCTCCCCGAACCCGATGGTCGGCGCCGTCATTGTCAAGGATGACCGCATCATTGGTGAGGGCTGGCACGAACACATCGGCGGCTTACATGCAGAGCGCAACGCCTTCAAAAACTGCACCGAGGACTGCACCGGCGCGACTATTTATGTCACGCTGGAGCCATGCTGTCATTGGGGACGCACGCCACCGTGCACGGACGCCATTCTGGAACACAAAATTGCCCGTGTTGTTGTCGGCTGTTTAGATCCAAACCCGCTCGTTGCAGGCAAGGGACTGAGCATTCTGCGCAACGCCGGTATTTCTTGTGTGTCCGGTGTGTTAGAGGAAGAATGCCACGCCATCAACGAAGTGTTCTTCCATTATATTACGACCAAGACGCCGTTTGTCGTGATGAAATACGCGATGACGTTGGACGGCCGCATTGCCGCGTACACCGGAGATTCCAAATGGGTGACCGGTGAAAAAGCACGCCTACATGTACAGGAGACCCGCAAGCGTCTGAGCGGTATTATGGTCGGCATCGGAACCGTTCTCGCAGATGATCCGATGCTCAATTGCCGCATCGAATCCGGCGTTGATCCGGTTCGCCTGATCTGCGACAGCCAGCTGCGGACACCGCTAGACAGCCAGCTCGTTCGTACCGCCAAAGATATTCCGACTTGGATTTTCTGTGCTCACGCACAGCCTGATCGCGTAACCGCCTTAGAACAAGCCGGTGTCCGCGTCATTTCCCTGCCGAATGCTGATGGCAGCCGTGTAGATCTTCACGCCGTGATGCAGTATCTCGGCGAGCAGCAGGTTGACAGCGTGCTGCTGGAAGGCGGCGGCACGCTCAACGGCGAAGCCCTGCGGCTCGGATTGGTGCACAAAGTACAGGCGTATATCGCCCCGAAGCTGATCGGCGGCGCGAGTGCCCATGGCCCTGTCGGCGGCCCTGGCATCGCCAAGATGGCAGACGCGCTCAAGCTCTCCGATCTTACCATTACACGGCTGGACGAAGATATTCTCATCGAAGGCCGCATCCGAAAGGACTGAAGCTATGTTTACCGGAATTGTCGAAGAAGTCGGTGAAATCACCGGTCTGCGGCAGTCAGCAACCAGTACGGTTCTCGGCGTCCGCGCCAGCACAGTGCTGGGCGGCACAAAGCTCGGTGATTCCATCGCTGTCAACGGCGTTTGTCTGACCGTTGTCCGTCTCACCGGAGATGGATTTGAAGGCGATGTCATGCCGGAGACCATGCGCCGCACCAATCTCGGCGCACTCAAGCCAAAATCCCGCGTCAATTTGGAGCGCGCGATGGCAGCAGACGGCCGCTTTGGCGGACACATCGTTGCCGGACACGTGGACGGAACCGGAACCATCACGGATTTATCTCCGGAAGGAAACGCTGTCTGGGTGACAATCGCTGCCCCATCGAACATTCTGCATTATATTGTAGAAAAAGGTTCGATTACCATTGACGGCATCAGCTTGACTGTTGCTTATGTGGATGACAGCTGTTTCAAAGTTTCCATCATCCCGCACACCGGACAGGAAACCACACTGCTGACCCGCAAGCCCGGCTATATTGTGAATTTGGAATGCGATATTGTCGGAAAATATATTGAAAAGCTAATGAAGCCCGCGTTGGAAGAGGACAAGCCGTCCGGCGGACTGACTGCCGATTTTCTCTCGGCACACGGGTTTCTCTGACAGGAGGATATAAAAATGGCTGATTTTGCAACCATTGAAGAAGCACTGGACGCCCTGCGTGCAGGCAAAAACATTCT
>NZ_JBNMHC010000233.1:0-3568 GCF_050872565.1 Butyricicoccus sp.
CGCTGACTCCTGTTGCGCTTGCCGACGGCAATACGATCATCTGGGGCGCTGCTTTTCAGGACAACAAGGCATCCATTCCGCTGGATGTGAAGCTCGATCCGTTCAAGCTGAATATCTGTCTGGTACATGGAGAATTAGGCGGAAACAGCGGATACAACTCTATTTCCGAAAGTGCTGTCATCAGCAGCCGCTTTGATTACATCGCGCTGGGACACAATCATCGCTTCAGCGGTGTATTTCGTATTGGTGAGACCGCACTGAGCTGTCCGGGCTGCTTCTCTGCCACAGCGACCAATGAAACCGGTGTAAAGGGCTATCTGACCGGCAAGATTGACAAGGGCATTGCTGCCCTGACGCTGCATCCGTCCGGCACAGCCCAGTTTGAAGATGTTTCGTTATCCGTTTCCGGCTTGTCTGACGATACCGCACTGGCAGAAGCTCTGCTGCCGCTGCTGCCGTCACCGGCGGAACGCATTTGTCTGACGGTCCATCTGACCGGCACGCGCATGTATGAGCCAAATCTGTCTGCGCTGTCGCGTTCTCTGCATCAAACCTTCTTACATGCGCAGGTCTTGGACGAATCTGCTGCCATGCAGGATCCATACCGCTATAAAGATGAAGACGGTCTGCGCGGTACCGTGACACGCGACTTTATGCATCGCATCGCAGAAAACAGCCAGGATGAGCAGGCCTATGCCAAGCTGTCGCTGGCACTGGAGTACGCACTCGCCGCACTGGAAGGCCGCGATCCGGAATAAGTTCCCATCAAAATACAAAATAAGGCTAAGAAGTTTGCACTTCTTAGCCTTATTTTTATACGTGTTTCAGTTGTTCCCACAGCTCTGTCATCGTCTTGCGATAAACCGGATGCACAAAATACGGGGCAATCTGCACCATCGGTTCAAGGACAAAATCCCGTTTGGAAATCTCCGGATGTGGAACCGTCAACGTGTCATTGGAAAAGATTTCTTCGTCATAAAACAGAATATCCAAATCCAGCGTGCGCGGTCCCCAATGGATTTCGCGCGTGCGATGCGCCGCCTGTTCGATTTCATGCAGCCGGTCGAGCAGTTCCTGCGGCGGCAGCAGCGTCTTGAGACACAAAACAGCGTTGAGAAAGTCATCCTGTTCGACGCCGCCATACGGCTTGGTCACGATATAGTCAGACACTCGCCCCATGCGCATGGTTTCATCCTCTGACAGTGCCTGCACGGCACCGTCCAGATAGCCCTTGCTGTCTCCGATATTGGAGCCGAGCGCAATATACGCGGTATGCCAGCCTCGTTCGATGCAGACCGCAGCCGTCTTGAGCGGAAGTCCAATTGGCGCCCATGGCTTTTCGATTTCCAGCACGATGCTGTCGAGAAGCGGAAGCGTTTGCAGCAGATGGGTACACAACTTTTCTGCCGCTGTTTCCAGCAGTTGAAAGGTATTTTGTGTCAAAAATACCTGTATTTCCGCACAAACAGCGCCATAATCCATCGACTGTGTCAAATCATCGGTCAGACCGGCGCGGCGCAGACTGGTGCGCAGTGTCGCATTGATGACAAATTTCTGTCCGAGTCGATTTTCCTCCGGAAAAACACCGTGATGCGCAAATACTTCCAACTGTTTGATGCGGATCTCATCCATTTGCGGTTCCTCCGGATTGCAAAATTGCCTGTGTCATATCGACAGCGCGGCGGTTTGCCAGAACATTGTGTACGCGCACAAACATGCAGCCCTTCATCACGCCCATAACTGTCGTCACCAGCGTACCCTCTTCACGCTGATCCTTTGGCAAATCCAGCGTCAAGCCAATCATCGACTTGCGCGAGGTGCCGAGCAGAATCGGATACCCCAGCTCATGCAGAATTTCTACATGATTGGTCAAAATCAAGTTGTGCTCCAACGTCTTGCCAAACCCAATACCCGGATCGAGAATGATATTTTCATCTGCAATGCCCGCCTGCTTGGCAAGGCGCACGCATTCGCGCAAATCGTCCAAAACATCCGGCAGATAATCCTTGTACACAGCTTCTTTTCGGTTGTGCATCAAACAGCACGGTACATTTGCCTTGGCAACAACAGATGCCATGTTCGGGTCATATTTGAGACCCCAAATATCATTGACAAGATCGGCTCCCGCCTGCAGCGCCGCCTGCGCGACAGCGCTCTTATACGTGTCTACAGACACCGGAATGTCAAAATTTTTCTTGACTGCCTCAATGACCGGTGCGACACGAGAAATTTCCTCTTCATCCGAAAGCAGCGTATACCCAGGGCGCGTCGATTCTCCGCCGATGTCCAAAATATCCGCGCCGTCGTTTATCATGTCCTCCGCGTGCTTGAGTGCTGCATCCATAGAGTTCCATTTTCCGCCATCAGAAAAGGAATCCGGCGTCACATTCAAAATACCCATCACATAGGTGTGACCGGTCGTCTCAAACTGTTTTCCTCCAATAATCATAGCCATCCACCTTCTTTATATGATAATCGTGTGATTTTTTCTCTCTTCCTGCCAATAGCAGGTATCGCTTGCCGCGCAGGCAAAGCACATCCGGCTCGCGTCATCCGCTTCACACAGAAGCTGTGCCAGCACATGGGCGGCATCTCCTTTGCGATGCTTGCCAACCGCCTGTAAAATCGCCTGCTGCTCTTGTTCGTCAAACGCTGTATCGCGCAAAATTTCCTGAGCCGTGCGAATTCCTGCCGCCGCATGATCTTCTCCGGTCTCATACTGCTGCAATCGCCCAATATCATGCAGCAGTGCTGCGGCATAAATGACATCGCGCGGAACATCCAGCTGTCGGTCAACTGCCAGCAAGGACGCAATGCGCGCCACATCCAAGACATGCGGCAAGCCATGCTTGCAATAGATGCGTTCGCGTTCCAGCTCTTCTATTTTTCGCAGGCTGTCGCGGAACAACGGATGCGACACAATCGCCTGTATGCGCTGCATTGTCTGTATCATGTCTGTTCCTCCACTGCCTCGCGCAGCTCATGCAGCCACGAGAGCGAACCGAACGCGAGTATCGGCGTATGATCTCCCGCCGCCTGTTTGGCAAGCTGCCAAGCCTGTGCCGGACTGTCTGCTGGTGTGACGGTATCGCAGAACTGCCGCAGGCAGTCCGCAAGTGCCTGTGCAGACAGCGCGCGCGGATTGTTCGGCGTGACGGTAAAGATCTTTTTTGCCATCGGTGCCATCAAGCGTCCGACTTCCGTAAAATCTTTATCTGCCAGCACCCCGACAATTTCTATGATACTGCCCGCTTTCCAGCGGCGCAGAGCTTCTTCTCGCAGCTGCTTTGCCGCATTGGGATTATGTGCCCCGTCAATGACCAAAACCGGCGCATCACAAATCTGTTCCATTCTGCCTTTCCAGCTGGTGCGCTGCAGGCCCTCTCGGATTTGTTGTTCCGTGACGGGAAAATCTTGCAGGCTTTGTACTGCCGCAATTGCTGTTGCCGCATTTTTTGCCTGTACTATGCCGGGCAGTTTTACGGTTATATCTCGCATTTTGTTATAGGCAAATGTCACAGAGGTTTCATCTGTCCGTGTGACGGAAACATCCCGCACAATGGTCAGC
>NZ_JBNMHC010000234.1:0-3550 GCF_050872565.1 Butyricicoccus sp.
GGATGGCAGGGAAAGTATTCACATTTCTTGTGCGAAAAGTAGGAATAATGGTGAGACATGATAAAACCTCCCAAAAAGAAAAATGCGTACACTGCCAAAAACAGCGTACGCAAAAGAAAGGAGACAGCGATAGCTGTATCCCACATCATTTCTATACATCCCGGTTCCGGCAGGCGTATTGTATGTGCTCCACGTATCTGACTTATCCGCACAAAGGCGGCTTCACAGTGACCGACTCGCCGGGACTTTCACCCGATTCCGTGTCCTGCGCAAAGCAGGTGAGAACATACATCTATATATTTAAGTATCATGATAAAAAAGCCGACTGATTGATTCAGTCGGCTTTCAACGTTCGATTATGTATTAGTAACGACCAGAACCAACGTAGTTCTTTACATAGTAAGAGCTGTTGATGCTGTCCATGCATACACCTGTTCTGGAGTTTGCTGCATGAACCATCTGACCATTGCCAACATAGATGCCAACATGGCTGACACCACCGCCGCTGGAACTGGAGAAGAACATCAGGTCGCCCGGCTGAAGCTGGGACTTGGAAATCTTCTTGCAGCTAGCGTACTGAGAAGCAGAAGTACGCGGAATGGACTTGCCGAAGTGTGCGTATACATACTGGGTCAGACCAGAGCAGTCAAAGGTACGCGGGCCAGCAGCACCATATACATAGGAACAACCCAAGAAGCTCTTTGCATACGAAGCAATAGAAGAGCCGGAGCTGTTGGACGGGGTAGAAGAACTGCCATTGGAGCTGCCGCCGTTAGACGGAGCAGAAGACGTGGTGTACTTGCTGCTGATGTAGCCATAGCCGCTGCCGTACTTAATCTTGTACCAGCTGCCAGAGGTGCCTACAACAGAAGCAGCCTTGCCAGAACCCAGAACGCCGACAACACTGTAAGAAGTACCTGCGCCAGAACGAACATTCAGAGTGGTCGTTGTGTATACGGTCTTGTTGGTAGAAGTTGTCGGAGCAACAGAACTCGTCGTGTTGGACGGAACCTGAGAGGTGGTGTACTTGCTGCTGATGTAGCCATAGCCGCCGCCGTACTTGATCTTATACCAACCGTTGGTCGAAGCAACAACAGAAGCGCTGTTGCCCTTCTTCAAGTTACCGATGACGCTGTAGGAGGTACCTGCACCGGAACGAACATTCAGAGAAGAAGCCGAGATATAAACGGTCTTGGAAACGCTCTGTGTACCGCCGTTGGACGGAGTAGAAGAAGAGCTGCCGGAAGTCAGGTACTTGCTGTATACGTAGCCGGTCTTGCCGTTTACGTTGACCTTGGTCCAGCTGCCGGAAGTGCCGAGGCTTGCGGTAGTGGTGCCGGACTTCATCACGGTCAGAACCGAGTAAGAGTTACCTGCGCCGGAGCGAACGTTTACATCGGTCGTAGAAGTTACATTTGCAGCCAGTGCGCCGGTGCATACGATTGCAGTCGCAGCCGCGGTGGTCACTGCAAACTTCATCTTCTTGGAATGTATCATTGGTTTATCCTCCTGAAAATTAACGAAATAATGGTTACTTCGCAGACAGTGCTCGGTTCAGCCATACAACGGCAATGTCCAGAGCTGTATACAGACCATTCTTTTCGGTCTTCTTGACGATGCGATCCTTCGGACGCACGCTCGGGGATGTCTGCTGGAGCTGAACGGCTACTTTGGTTGCAACTTCCATATCCTGAACCTTCTTGGTTTCCAGGATCTGCATCATAATAATGTAGCGGTCGCTCATGCTGCCATAATAAATGATATTGTTATGTCTCATAAGTGGATGACCCTTATAGGTCAGGATCTCTTCATCTGCGCTTTTCTTAGCGGTAGCTGACATATCGTATTTCTCCTTTGATTAAAAATTCGCAATAATATATCCAGTATAACACGCTCAAGAATCTCTGTCAAACGAAAGACATGCATACAACCGCCTTGGTATGGCTGATAGGTTACAATCAACTCTCTAGCACATTACAATTCGGTTACATTGGCTATAGTATAGCACATGCTTTGCAGGATGTCAATCACTTCTTCTGTTGCCGGAAGATAGAAAATAACGTGTTTTTTGTGCACATTTCCACGATTCTGTTGGATATATCGGTAACAATAGGGAACAAACGAGAATGCTTTGGTTACATTGACGAAAAAAACGCAGGACGTAAAACGTCCTGCGTTTAGCTTTGCATTACAGATCCAGATAATTGGAAATCAGTTCCTGCATCAGCTCATCGCGGTCAATTTTGCGAATTAAGCTGCGTGCATTGTTATAGTTGGTAATATATGTCGGATCTTCGGAGAGCAGATAACCCACAATCTGGTTGATCGGATTATAGCCATTTTCCTTCAGAGCATCATATACTGTCTGAAGCACGCGCTTCATTTCCTTATTACTTTCTTCTTTCATGCTGAACTTTCTTGTTCCATCAAGCATTACGGAGCCCTCCTTTCAACTATCTACCATGATAATACAAAAATTCAGAATTGTAAAGGATTGTAAATAATATTTTACTGACGAAGTTTTGCATCGAACTGCTTTTCAAGGGCAGCGATTGCCTTCTTCATCGCGTTGTCGCACTCTTCATCGGTCAGCGTGCGGTCACTGCCGCGCAGACGCATGGAGTATGCCACGCTCTTCTTGCCCTCCGGCACCTGATCGCCCTTGTATACATCAAACAGGGAGACAGCTTCCAGAATGCCGCCGACAGCCTTGGCAATGGCCTTTTCCATGTGTGCTACCGGAATGGAATCGTCACACAGAACCGCAATATCACGGGTAGATGCTGGATACTTCGGCAGCGGCTGATACAGCTTGTCGGTGTTGGCGTTGGCGAACATCACGTCCAGATTGATCTCAGCCGCCAGAACTTCGCTCTTGCCAGCGCCGTAGTTCTTGGAGATGACCGGATGAATGGTGCCGAAGATGCCCAGCTCGGTGTCGCCGGTCAGAACCTTTGCGCAGCGTCCCGGATGATAGGACGGGTTGTCGGTTACCGGCTCGAAGCTGACGTCAGATACGCCGCTCTCGCTGAGGATCTTCTCAATGATGCCCTTGAACTGGAAGAAGGACAGACGGCCATAGGTGCCCATCGTCAGGATGTGCGGCTCCTGCGGCAGAACTTCGGTGTTTACCTTGCCGTCCTTGATCTCCGGCAGGTATACCGTTGCGATCTCATACAGGCTTGCGGTCGGGTTTCTGTGGTTCAGGTTGTGCATCAGGCACTCCAGCATGGACGGCAGGGAAGTGGTGCGCATCACGCTGAAATCCTCGCCCAGCGGATTGAGGATGGTAACGGACAGACGCTTTTCGCTGTCCTCCGGCAGACCGATGCTGTCATACATCTTTGGGCTGCCGAACGAGAAGTTCTGTGCCTCGTCAAAGCCGCAGGCACGAGCATAAGTGCCGATATTCTTCTCAAAATACTGCTTCGGGGACAGACCACCGGCAGCCGTACCGCCGAACTGTGTGGTCGGGATGTTGTCGTAGCCGTACATGCGGGCAACTTCCTCTGCCAGATCGCACATGCGGGCAATATCCGTGCGGTAGAAC
>NZ_JBNMHC010000235.1:0-3548 GCF_050872565.1 Butyricicoccus sp.
AAAATTTTTTCTTCGTTGACAGTCCGACGCGCCGATGCTACAATGATTGCATTCCAGATAGGAGGCAAAACATATGCAGTTTTCTTCCAGACTCCCCATTGCGGCGCATATTTTGATGTGTATTGTGCGGTTTGGGGAGGACTGTAAAATTACATCGGATTTTCTGGCGGGAAGCGTCAACGTCAATCCGGTTATCATCCGCAAGACGCTGGGACAGCTCAAAAAAGCGGGATTAGTCAACGTAGAGGCGGGTGTCGGCGGCGCTTCCTTGGCAAAGGCACCGGAGGACATCACACTGCTGGATATTTTCCATGCAGTGGAGCCGAAAGAAGAGCCGTTGTTTCATTTTCATGAAAATCCAAACCCCGCCTGTCCGGTCGGACGCGAGGTGCATGGCATCTTGAGCGGCTATTTAGATGCCGCTGCGCTGGCAATGGAAAACCAATTGCGTGCGGTCACAGTACAGCAGTTGATGGAGGATCTCCGGCGAAAAGATACGACAGAAAAGAGCAGTTTCTCATGAGAAACTGCTCTTTTTTGCTGCCGATATTGGAAATCTTTTTGATATTTGGCGCATGAAAAACTTGCAGAACCAGAAAAAATTGGCACTTTTTTTCAAAATAAATGTTACCGAAGGGTAAAAATGGTGTTATAATATAACTGGAACAATACGACAAAATAAGAACAAATCGGAAAAGGAGTGTAAGTATGTATCAAGTCGGAGATCTGGTCATGTATGGAAGTACGGGCGTTTGCCGCGTAGAGGATGTGGGACATCCGGAGGGAATTTCGGATAAAGAAAAGCTGTATTATACGCTGGCGCCGGTATACGACAAAGAGGTTATTTACACACCGGTAGATACCAAGGCATTTATGCGTCCGGTAATGTCGCGGACGGATGCCGAGCAGCTGATTGACCGCATTCCGGAGATTCCGGAGGAGCTGGAAAACAATCGGGACATTCGGATGCAGAGTGAGAAATATCGCGCTTGCCTGAATACGCATGAAAATGAAGATTTGATTCGTCTGATTAAGGTCGTGCATCGCAAGAATCACCGCTCGATGAAGGCGGGGCGTCACATGGGTTCGACGGATCAGCAGTACATGAAACGGGCAGAAAAGCTGCTGTACGGCGAATTGTCCGTTGCACTGGGCATCGGTTTCGATCAGGTGCAGCCGTATATTCAAAAACGTATTGCAGGCGCGCAGGCGTAAAACAGTAGACAAATCACAGCGTTAGAGGTATAATAGACAAGCTTATGCAGAGTAGGCATCTGAGCGTTAAGTGCTGTATGGACGGGGAGTTGCCATATAGACGAAGGAACATCCGCGGTTCAGGTGTTGCATCCCGCTGCCGGAAATACGGATCTTACCTCCTTATATTTCGGAACAACGGGTATAAGGAGGTATTTTATTTTGAACAAAACACAAAACAACATTCGCATGATGTGCATGGCAGGTATGATGGCTGCGATGTATGTCGGTCTCGATTTCTTGGCGGTGAGCATTAGTGTTCCGTTTGCCGGAAACTTAAAAATATCACTGAGTGGTTTGCCGGTACTGATTATGGCGGTGTTCGGCGGACCGGTTTGGGGAGCGGCGACTGGCTTTACCGGCGCATTTGTCGGACAGATGCTGACCTATGGGTTTAGTGCGACAACAATTTTATGGATTCTTCCTGCGGTGATGCGCGGCTTGTCTATGGGATTGCTGTTCCGTGCGTTTCGGGGCAGCACAAAATTCCACATTCTGGCGCTGGAAACCTGTCTCACCTCGGTTCTTGTGACGCTGTGCAATACAGGAGCCATGCTGGTGGAACAAATGCTGTATGGATACTATCAATCCTTTTTTGCGATTTATGTTGCCATCCCGCCGCGTATTTTGGCGGGCATTGTCACAGCGGTCGTGTATGCGGTTCTGCTGCCGCGTATTTTGGACGCGCTCCATCAGAGAAATATCATCAGAAGATAATAGACGTGTGAAGGCATAAGCAGACTCTTTCAGCTGACGCAAAGGTAAGATATTGCAAAGAATAAACCACTGGCATGAGGATATGTGCCAGTGGTTTTTGTTGCTTTTTCTGGTAGATTTCCGTATAATATATTTGTTGCAGAACGTGACGATTTTACTTTGGGAGGTAAAAATTACATGAAAAACAAGAAGAGAATGGCAAGCTTGCTGCTGGCGGGATGCATGGCGATTTCTGCCATGCCGGTTGCCTTTGCGGCAAATGCTGAGCAGCCAGCTGTGGTCTCCGACGAGGAACAGAAGCCAACCAGCGGTACTTGCGGCGAACAGGTAACGTGGTCGCTGAGCGAAGACGGAACGCTGACCATCAGCGGTACAGGAGAGATGGAGAACTATTCTGATGATAATGAGTCTCCATGGAAAGATCTTAACAAGCAGGTTAAGAAAATTGTCGTTGAACAAGGCGTCAAGAGCATTGGTTCATGTGCATTTCAGTCTTTGAATGCATTATCGACAGTCGAAATTCCGGCTAGTGTGACAGAGATTGGCTCGGATGCACTATACAATTGTTGGAATTTGAATACGATTACTGTGGATGCAGCAAATCAAAATTATGTATCCGAAGACAACGTGTTATTTAATAAAGATGAAACAACATTGGTGTTTTATGCGACAGCAAAGGAAGATTTAAGCTATGTCATTCCGTCAAGTGTAAGACGTATTGAGAAAAAAGCGTTTGCTTATACGCAAAAACTTCAGAAGGTAATTATTCCGAAAACAGTAAAAACGATTGACGATGAAGCATTTTTTTCCTGCGAGAATCTTGAAACAGTGACCATTTCAAATGGCGTTGAGGAAATTGGCTCACAGGCATTTTGGGGCTGCAACATGTTGCAGGAGATTGATATTCCTCAGAGTGTAATAAAACTTGGAACAGAAGTATTTGGGTATTGTAGACATTTAAAAAGGGCAACACTGCCGGAAGGCATTGCCGCGATAAAAGAGGGAATGTTTAGTAACTGCGGCGGTTTAGAGGAGGTAAATATTCCTAAAAATGTACAAGTAATAGAAAATTATAGTTTTTATGGTTGCGTAGCACTGAAAAAGTTTGAACTTCCGATGGGGTTGAGAACAATTGGAAAACAAGCATTTGCATCATGCGGTTCTATAAATGATGTTGACATTCCGGCAACGGTGACGGAGATCGGCTCGGATGCATTTTTCTACTGCGCAGATCTAAGAAAAATTACGTTCCGAGGAAATGAACCGCGTATTGGAGAAGAATGCTTTGGTTTTTATCCTGTGACAATATACTATCCAGCTCACAATACGACGTGGGAAGATGCAATGAAAAAAGACTATGATGGGACTGTTACTTGGAAGACTTGGTCTGCCTCGGATGTATTTCATGATGTAAAAGATAACGATTGGTTTATTTCTTATGTAGAATACATCTACGCACACCGCATGATGAACGGCATGAGCGAGAATACGTTTGAACCGTATACAACCTTGTCGCGCGCGATGGTTGCACAGATTCTGTATGCGCAGGCGGGAAGCCCGAGCGTATCCGGCGAACA
>NZ_JBNMHC010000236.1:0-3544 GCF_050872565.1 Butyricicoccus sp.
CATGATTGGCGCTCTGATTATTGCAACCCTGCGCAACGGCTTCACCCTGCTGTCTATCGACTCCGCAGTACAGAACATGGTACTCGGTCTCGTTATCATCGGCGCCGTTCTGCTCGATGTCACCCGTGAGTCCATGGCTGTGAAGGCTCGCCGCAAGGAAGCAGCAGCTAAGGCTAAGTAACATAACAACCTATCTCTCATTCTTCTTACTCGATAAGGGTTCGCGGCACATGCCGCGAACCTTTGTTTGCTTTCAAAGAGATAGACAGTATGATATAATAATATATACAAAGACAGATGCAGACGGAGAAAGGTGGGAAGATTATGCATCTCAGCTTTCGAGCCAAAATCAGTTTGACAATCATCATTGTATCCATGGCGATTACCTGTGTGCTGTCCATGGTTTTTTATCAGCAGTCCGCGCAGACCGTGCAGGAGAATTACACGCAGGCACAGATGCAGCAGCTTACCGCGTGTGCCAAATTGTTTGATAATACCATGTTGGATGCCTATAGCGCCTGCGTCTATGCAGTCAATGATGAGAACCTTCGAGAAAAAATTCGGGAACAAGACATAGACGAAATCAGCAGAATTTTAGATGCCTATCGGAGTAAAAATCAAAATATCGACAGTATCAGCTGTTATCTGCCGAGCAGACAAACCGTCCTCAAGGTGAATACCAACGGCTTGACAGAATTTCAGGTGACAGACGAAATCACGCAGACCTTGCAGCAGCTGCTGCCGGAAAACAATGCCAATAAACTCTCTCCAGTATATGCCAGAGATGTGACATCGGTCACACAGGACAATTTGTTTTTTTATTCCAGAAAAGCAATCGCATTTGGCGGAGAAGAACTGGCGCAAATTACCGTTGGCGTCAATGAAAGAGAGATCTTTTTTCATTGCCTGCAGAGTGAAAGCGAGCAAAGCACCGAACGGTTTATTTTGGATGGCGACCGCATTTTATCCGCGGCGGATATTTACAGCTTGAATACACAGATCACATGGCCGGAGAGCGGAATGCTGGTGACAGATGTCGCGATGCCGACGACCGATTATCATATTGTGTCTATTGCCCAGCAGTCGCAAGTGACCGAGCCGCTGCGCACGGTGCGCAATCGCATTTTGTTGATTGCTGTTTTCCTCAATGTGGCATTTGCTGTTTTGATTTTCTTTGTGGTTCGCTATTTGATGCGGCCGATGGAAGAGCTGCGGAGCAGTATGCAGCTGGTCAGCGGCGGCGATCTCAAAGTGCGAGCGGTTGTCTATCAAGACGATGAAATCGGCCAGCTGTCACAGGGCTTTAACAGCATGATTGCACAGATTGAAGGACTGATTGAAGAGCTGGTTACGGAAAAGATGCTGAAGAAAGAAGCGGAAATCGAAGCACTTCAGTATCAAATTACGCCGCATTTTATGTATAATACATTGAATTCTATCAAATATGAGGCGATTTTACAGGGGTCTCAAAACACAGCGGATTTGCTCGAAGCATTTATTGAGCTGCTTCAGCTCAGTGCCAGTGACCGCGGCGCATTTATCACAGTCAAGCAGGAAATTCATATGGTGCAGAATTATGTCAAGCTCCAGCAGTTCCGCTATGCGGATTGCTTTCAAGTGACGTTTGACTTGCAGCTGGAAGCGGAAGCTTGCTATGTGCCGCGGCTTCTCATTCAGCCGCTAGTAGAAAATGCGATTTTGCACGGCATCGATCATCGCAAGCAAAACAATCAGATTGCCATCTCTGTACTATGTGATACGGGAGCCTTAGCGATTAAAGTAGAGGATCACGGAGAGGGCATGACACCGGAAGAAATTCAAAAGCTGCTAGACGGACAGCGCAAGAGCAAATTCAGCGGCATTGGCGTCAGCAATATTCGGGAACGACTGCGCTTGTATTATGGAAAGAATGCAGAGCTGCGATTCTATTCGGAAAAAGGAAACGGAACGACAGCTGTGATTTTGCTTCCTATTTCGTATGATGCGGAAGAGTATACGATATGAGGTGGCAATGTGAAAAAAAGATTGGTTTGTCTATTTTTAATGGTTTGTGTTTTGTTGACGGGATGTATGCCGCAGAAAAACAACACCATGGAAGAAAATCGAAAACGAGTCATTGTGATTTTAAAAGCAATGGATTCTATTCACTGGATGGAGGTGGCGGACGGCCTGCGTCAGGCGGCGAATGATAAAAATATTTCGCTGACCATTTTGTATCCGAAGCAGGAGAGCGATACGGACACGCAGCTGGATATGCTGCAAGATGCCATTGATTCGGAACCGGATGCGCTGGCTGTTGCCCCCTGCGATGCGGTAGCGGCGCAGGAATATATGGTGCACGCGAGAGAACAGGGAATCAAAACCATGTATATCGACGAAGAGGTCAATGCGCCGATTGGAATGCCGTATATTGGCTCAGACAACACCCTGATTGGACAGATGGCAGCAGAGACATTGCAAACGCAGATGCCGGCGAGATCCGGCGCGAAAGTCGCCGTGATTGCAGGAAGCCAAGAGCAGACGACACACAATCGGCGTGTGGAAGGCTTTGAAGCCTATATCCGCGATCATACCGATTTTGAATTGACGGAGATTTGTCGGGTAAATAACAGCAGCAGTGCTGGGGCGCGACAGGAGATGGAACGGCTTGCAGAGATGTATCCGGATTTGGACGCAGTATTTTGCACCAGTGCTATGATGACAATTGGTGCATTGCAGCAGAAAAAGCGCGATGGGCTGGACAATCTTCGCTTGGTCGGCGTGGATACGCAGAGCGATGCGCTGACGGCTGTACAGGACGGCGATATTTTGGCAATGGTCAGCCAAAACGGATATGAAATCGGCTATCGGACCATCGAGACGATGGTGGACGCCATGAATGGAAAGACAGTGAAAGAACACACGTATGTGGAAAATCGTGTGATTATTCAAACAAATGTCAAGAGCTTTTTATCAGAGTATTACAAAGAGGGAAGAGAATCATGATAAAGATTTTACTGGTAGATGATGATTTTCTGGTACGCACATTTTTATCTCGCCTGACCAATTGGACGGCACACGGCTATTCGCTGGTCGGCACAGCGCAGGACGGAGAGCAAGCACTGGAAATGGCGGAGGAGTACCAGCCGGACATTATCATCACCGATATTAGTATGCCGGTCATGGATGGTATTACCCTGATTCGGCGGCTGAAAAAAGAAAATAATCCGGCGAAAATTGTGGTGCTCAGCTGCCATGATGATTTTGAATATGTTCGAGAGGCAATGAAACTCGGCGCGGATGAATATGTTCTCAAAAATCTGCTGACAGAAGAAAGTATGCTCAAGCTGCTGTCTGAATTGGGAAAAAACATTGTGCAGCCGCTGCCGGGACAATATGACCCGGAACAAGAACGGGCAGACATTGTCCAGCAGCTCAAGGGCACGGCACAGCCGGATGAACAGAGTACGTTCCGCATTCGTGCGGCACTTGCGGTTCGCATCAAAGACTATGACAAGCGCGTGGCGATTCTTCCGATGGAACAGCAGGAACGCTTTCAGGCATC
>NZ_JBNMHC010000237.1:0-3542 GCF_050872565.1 Butyricicoccus sp.
CCAAACGGCGCTGCCGCTCACGAGCATTTGACACAAGAAGAGAATCAAATATCGGATTCCCTGTGTATGCCAGGATTCCTGTGTGCTGGAAAAGCTCCAGCGGCGATTGAGAATAAAATTATAGATGCCGGAGCAAATCCGTGCGCCGAATGTGGCGGTTAAGATCGCCTGAGCCGTCCGGGACGGCAGCAAACACGCAAACAGGGAAAATAATACGATGTCGATACAAAAGCTGCTCAGCGAGGCGATAGCGAAGCGCAATGGCGCGGCATAAATGCGGGCGGAGTCGCGCAGCGGACGAAAGTGAGAGACAGAATTGTTGTCTTCATATACTGTCTCAATGGGGACATATCGGAGAGGGATGTGCTGCTGGGCGGCAGAGAACAACAGGTTCATTTCATATTCATAGCGACTGCCGGGAACGGAAAGCGCAAAGTCAAACAGAGCGGCGGGAATCCCGCGCAATCCTGTCTGGGTGTCCGGACAGCTGACGCCCGCAGAGAGACGGAAAAACAGCGACGAGAAGCGGTTTCCGAATCGACTGCGAAAAGGGATTTGCTCGCCGGAAAAATCACGTGTGCCGAGGATAAGGCTGCTTGCTGTGGATTCCAGCGCACGCGCCACGCGCACAATGTCTTTGACGAGGTGCTGGCCGTCTCCGTCCGCGGTGACCACACCGGAAATGGTCGGAAAATGCTCGCGCGCTGTGCGCAGACCGGTGCGCAGGGCTTCGCCCTTGCCGCGGTTGCGGTCGTGATGCACGACGACGCAGTCGAGAGAGGCACACAGGTCAAAAATTGGCTGAGCACTGGCGGTACTGCCGTCATCAATGACAATGATTTGCGTCAGTCCTTGCTCACGCAGCTGAGAGACCAGTGTGCCGAGCCGCTCATTCGGATCGAGAGAGGGAATGAGAATCGCAATATTCACTTCTCTCACCTCCGATGGTTTAGTCGTCAAACAGCGATACAAATTCTACGCGCGGGGCAGTAAATACCTTGTGGTTGAGATAACCGAGCGAACCGGCATCCGTCGTGAAATCAAATCGGAGCTTGTACGAGCACAGCGCCTGCGATTTGCGGCGGTATTTGCGGTTCATTTCATTTTTACCGTATTTGCTGTCGCCGAGCAGCGGATGCCCCATGTGGGAAAACTGTGCGCGCAGCTGATGAGTGCGGCCGGTAATCAAATCACACTCGACGAGAGACAGCTCCGGCGTTTCTTTTAAGACGCGATACTGGGTGATCGCCGTGCGTGCACCGGCAACCGGATGATCGTGCACGGAAACACGATGCTCGCTCTCGTGACGCAGAATGTAGTTCTTGATGCGGCCGTCGCGCGGGCGAACGCGGCCACAGGCGACACATAAATAACTCTTGTGCAGCTCGCGGTCGCGGATTTTTTGATTCATCACGCGCAGCGCTTCGGCGGTCTTGGCGGCAATGACAATGCCGGAGGTGCCGCGGTCAATGCGGTTGCACAGCGAAGGCGTAAACGATGCCTCTTTGTCCGGATCCCATCGTCCGTACTGATACAGATACGCCTGAATGCGGGCGATGAGCGTGTCACTGGTGCCGTTGTCATCGGCGTGCACGACAAGTCCTGCGGGCTTGTTGACAAGCAAGATATGCTGGTCTTCATAAATCACATCGATATTCGGCTTAACATGCAGATAGGCTTCCTCTTCGCTGTGCTTTTTCGGCTTTTCAAAAAATTCGTCGTTGATGTACAGCTGGAGAACATCGCCTTCTTGCAGCCGATAGGCGAAGTCGGTGCGCTTGCCGTTAACCTTGATGCGCTTGATGCGGATGTACTTGTGCATCATGCCGCCGGGGAGCAGAGGAACGGCTTTTTCTAAAAATTTATTTAAACGCTGCCCGCTGTCGTTCTTGCTGATGGTGAACTGTTTCACGAGAATCCTCCTGTTTTGTCATTTCTTTTGCTTTTAGTTTAACCGTACCGGCGCAGAAAAGCAATGGTTTTTGTCCAAGATCCGCTGTTTCGGTGCAGGAAGGGCGGGACGGAGCATCAAATCTCTGTGCAGGTTTGACAAAAAAATAAAATTCCCTGTATTTTTGGGAAAAAATCAGCAGAATGGGCTGAAATTTTCTAAAATTTGTGCTATAATGAATAAACCTTTGGAAATGTGGGAAGAAAGCAGAGTTTTCTGTTGACAAACTCCGCTTCCATGAGGTATACTAATAATTGACCGTCAAGCGAGGAATGCTATGAAACTCGATTTGAAACGCATCTCGGTGACCGATGGAGCGGTGATCCCGTTCTCTTACGACGCCGACCTGACAAAAGAGGAAATGAACGGAGAATATCCGTTCCGTACACCGGTTCATATCGAAGGAGAGGTTCGGAATCATCTGGGCGTGCTCCGACTACAGGCATCAGCCAGCGCACTGTATGAAACGCGATGCGCCCGCTGTCTGGCTCCTGTCAAAAAGGACGTTACGGCACAGTGCTCGTATGTTCTGGCGCAGGAAGTACAGGAAGATGACCGCGACGATATTTACCAGATAGACGGGCAGAGCATTGAGCTGGACGACATTATCATCCCTGCCCTGCTGCTCGAAGTCGACTTTGCATACTATTGCAAGCCGGACTGCAAGGGACTGTGTCCCAAATGCGGCAAGAACCTGAATGAAGGTCCGTGCGGCTGCAGCACAAGGGAAATCGACAGCCGGCTGGCTGTTCTTCAGAAGCTCCTGGATCAGGACGACTGAGGAATGATACGATTCATCAAAAAAGAACTTTTAGGATAGACAGAGGAGGTGTTACCGAAATGGCAGTACCAAAGAGAAAGACTTCTAAGGCAAGACGTGATACCAGACGAAACAACGTATGGAAGCTGAGCGCGCCGGGACTGGTGAAGTGCCCGAAGTGCGGCGAGATGAAGCTCCCGCATCAGGTTTGTAAGGCTTGCGGCTCCTACAATGGCCGTGAGTACCTGAAGGTTTCCGAGTAATTTCGGAGCACCGATGCAGATGAAAGAAAGAATAGAGAAGGCGGCCGTAGCTTCCTTCTCTATTTTTTTGCCGTGAGAGTTGACGGAACTGCTTAGAAATGCGATAATCGTATTGAACTCTCAAGAAAAAACCAACAGAATAAAGCATTCTGTGAAAAATGAGTCATATCCCGCGCGTCTCAGCGGCGTGCGGCAGACGGAAAGGAGTATTACAATGGCAAAACCAGTTGTAGCGATTGTCGGACGCCCAAATGTCGGCAAGTCGCAGCTGTTTAACCGCTTTGCCGGTAAGCGACTCTCGATTGTAGAGGACACGCCGGGTATTACCCGCGACCGACTGTATGCGGATTCCGAGTGGCGCGGCCGTGCCTTTCAGGTCATTGACACCGGCGGTATTGAGCCGAGCACGGACAGTGAGATCCTGAAATTCATGCGTATTCAGGCGGAAGCAGCCATTCAGGCGGCAGACGTGATTATTTTGATGACGGATCTGCACAGCGGTGTGACCGCGACAGATGAGGAGGTAGCAGCGATGCTGCGCCGCTCGCGCAAGCCGATTGTGCTTGCC
>NZ_JBNMHC010000238.1:0-3538 GCF_050872565.1 Butyricicoccus sp.
AGGATTATTCGTGGACCGCTTCCGCGAAGATCTATGAGGAATTGTATGATTCTCTGCTGTAATACCTGAAAACATGATAGGCGACTGTGGCTTTTTGCTGCGGTCGCTTTTTTATGCATGGATTGTCTTCTAATGATGCATACTAATCCAAAGAAACGGAGGGATTGGTATGCAACCGACACCAAAGCAATATGAACAGCTGATCGGGAAATACTGCAAGAAATCGCCGCTTGGAAAAGATATGCTGTGGGCGTTTTTGGTCGGCGGCGGCATCTGCACGCTGGGACAGGGCATCCTCGCGTTTTGGCAGATGCTGGGATTGAGTGAAAAAGATGCAGGCACCGCTGTGTCTATCACGCTCATTGCTTTGTCTGCGCTGCTCACTGGACTGCATGGGTACGAAAAACTCGCCAAGCACGCAGGAGCGGGCACGCTGGTGCCGATTACTGGCTTCAGCAATTCTGTGGCAGCTCCGGCACTGGAATTCAAGAGTGAAGGCTTGGTGCTCGGCACAGCGGCAAAAATGTTTACGATTGCAGGGCCGGTGCTCGTGTATGGCATCAGTACGTCTATCGTGTATGGCATGGTGCTGGCAATTTTTGGCGGCGCATGAGGAGGACGGCAGTATGATAGGAAAACGAATGGGCATGAGCACGATTGCCTTTGAACAGCCGCCGCTGCTGTCCGCATGGGCGGCTGTCGGCGGAAAAAAGGAACAGGAAGGGCCGCTCGGCGCGGAATTTGACCAGCTGTTTCCAGATACGATGTGCGGAGAAGCGACATGGGAAAAGGCAGAGATGCATTTGCAAAAGACGGCGGTCAGCTTGGCGGCGAATCGGTGTGAACTGCCGGTTTCTGCACTGGATTTCATGATTGCGGGAGATTTGCTCGGTCAGTGTGTCGCGTCCAGCTATGCGGCGCGCGGCACGCAGGTGCCCTATCTCGGCGTATACGGTGCGTGTTCTACGATGATAGAAGGTTTGCTGCTGGCGGGATGTATGATTGACGGCGGCTATGCGCAGCGCGTCTGCGCGGCGGCATCCTCGCATTTCTGCACGGCAGAGCGGCAATACCGCTTTCCGCTCGCCTATGGCGGACAGCGCACACCGACCGCTCAATGGACGGCAACAGCGGCTGGTGCTTGTATTTTGAGCCATGCCGATGTGCAGGCATCGGTGCGCCTGACCCATGCATGCTTTGGCAAAATCTGTGATCTCGGCGTGACAGACGCCAATAATATGGGCGCGGCGATGGCTCCGGCGGCATATGACACCATTCGCACACTGCTCAGCGATACCGGTACACATCCCGGTGACTACGATGTGATTTATACCGGCGATTTGGGGCGTGTTGGCTCGCGGCTGCTGTGTACACTGGCACAGGACAACAGCATTGTGCTGGCAGATAAGCATCAAGACTGCGGCATTCTGCTGTTTTCGGAAAAACAGGATGTCCATGCGGGCGGTTCGGGCTGTGGCTGTGTGGCGTCTGTGCTGTGCGCGCATATTTTGCCGCGGCTGGCATCGGGAGAGCTGCAGCGTGTAATTGTCGCGGCGACAGGCGCGCTGATGAGTCCGACCAGCGTACAGCAGGGAGAGAGTATTCCCGGCATCTGCCATGCTGCTGTGTTAGAACACGTGGGAAAGGGTGAATCCTAATTGCAATATTTCTATGCGTTTATAACAGGAGGGACTATCTGCGCGCTGAGCCAGATTTTGATTGATAAGACCAAACTGACACCGGCGCGGATTTTGACGGCGTATGTGGTGCTCGGTGTGATTCTGACAGCGATTGGCGTATATGAGCCGTTCAAAAACTGGGCGGGCGCGGGCGCAACCGTGCCGCTGCTGGGATTTGGCTGCACACTGGCGGAAGGCGTCAAGGAAGCTGTGAGTCAGCAGGGACTGCTCGGCGCGTTTACCGGCGGCGTCAAAGCTGCGGCGGGCGGCATTTCGGCGGCGGTATTTTTTGGACTTTTGACGGCAATTCTGTTCCAACCGGCAGATAAAAGCTGAAAGAAAAGGAAAACATTTGAAGAACAAAATTGATGAACAAAGAAACAAAAAAGCCTATGTTCAACAGCAAGATTCTTTGGTATGATACGAGTGACAGAAGAAACGGTTCAAAAAAGTAACTGCTTTGCGAGGAGAGGAACATTTCGCACATGCCGCGGCGGAAAAGAGAGACTCCTTGTTCATTGCAACAATGAATCTGTGACTTAACAGAAAGAGAGGAAATAAGGATGAAACTGAAGCGAACAATGGCGATTCTTATGGCAGGTGTGACATGTGCTGGCGCATTGGCTGGCTGTGGCGGCTCCGGAGATTCCGGTTCGGCTGCGTCGGACAAGAGCGGCTTAAAGGATTTAACCTTCGTTATGGCATCCCGCGATGAGTTCATGTCGTCAATTGAGACGGCAATGGTAGCAGAAGCAGAACCGCTCGGCTACAAGATCGTATCGCAGGACGCACAGAACGACTCGTCCAAGCAGATCCAGTACATTGAGACCGCAGTAAACGGCGGCGCAGAAGCTGTTATCTGTCTGCCGGTTGACGCAGACGGCACGCAGTCTCTGATCGACGCAGTCGGCGATAAGAATCTCGTATTCGTAAACCGTCCGCCTACGAATTATTCCGAGCTGGCAGCGGACAACGTAACCTATGTTGGCTCCAACGAGGATACTTCCGGCTACTATCAGGGCGAATATCTGGCCAACTACTTCAAGGAAAAGGGTCAGAAGGAAGTAAAGTACTTGATGATTCAGGGCACGCTGGGTCAGGTTTCTACCACCAAGCGTACAGAAGGCGTTATCAAGGCACTGAAGGACAATGGACTCAATCCGGTAGAGGCATCTGCTCCGGTTGTTGCGGACTATGACCGCCCGACCGCACAGGAAATGATTCAGCCGTTGCTGACTTCTGGCAAGGAATTTGACTGCATCATCGCAAACAATGACGCAATGGCACTCGGCGCAGTAGAAGCGTGTAAGGATGCCGGTGTGGAAATCACCTTTCCAATCGTTGGTATCGACTGCACGGCCGACGGCGCAAAGGCTGTTCAGGATGGCGATATGGCTATGACTGTATTCCAGAATCCGGTAGGACAGGGCAAGGGCGCAGTCATTGCTGCGGACAATATGATCAACGGCAAGAAGCTGGGCACTGGTATGGAAGACCTCGGTGCGCTGGATACCTCTGGTCAGGACTACAGCGATTCGATTTTCTGGGTTCCGTTTGAGCCGGTAACCAAGGATAACGTAGCCGATTACATGTAAACGGACCGTTTCACTTTTCTCTTTTCTATAGGCTCGTTCTCTCAGAACCAGCCACTTGACTTTTGATGTTTTGACTGCTCGCTTGGGATTTTAGGGCAGTCAAATCCACGCGGCATGGCAGCTGTTGTTCGTCTCATTCCCCATGAGATGGACAATGGCTGCTTTTTTATGTGGGAAAGACGCAAGAGCAAGATAGATGAACAAAACGCAGAAATGCGCAATTTCAGCGCAAACTCGCGACAGAAACAAAGACCGAAGCACATG
>NZ_JBNMHC010000239.1:0-3529 GCF_050872565.1 Butyricicoccus sp.
GAGTATGACAGCTTTTCTGAGGCGCTCAAAGCCGCGGAAAGCATTGATCCGAATGAGGTCAACCCGTTCCCGCTGTGGAATGAGATGGGCGGTTATTCGTTAGAAGAGTAAAAAAACAGACAAAAGCAATCCCCCACTTCTTTTCGGAGGAGTGGGGAATCTGTTTGACGAGGGAAGAACAAATCATGAGCAGACAGGATAAAATACTAACGGACAGAAAAATATTCCATGCAATCGGGTACATATGCATGGCTGCGGCGGTTGTGCTGGCTGTTCAATTTGCCCGGGGAAATCTTGCATGGAGCGATATGGCGCAAGGAATGCTTCCGATTGTTCTGCAAGAGCTGGCAGCCGTGTGCTGGGGAGAATATACGGCGACCAGACCGGATACGGATGCTTGGATTGGGCGGACACTGAAGACGGTGCTCGTCGCCAGTGTTCCTTCTCTGATATGGGCATTTTTTTGGTTTACAAGGTAAAATGATGGTGAATTTCCCGATTTTTTGAAGTCGGGAAATTTTTTTTTAAAATTTTCGCGAAAATGCGTTGCAAATGGCGTTGCTGAATTGTCTTATTAATAGAGGGACAAATAAAACGAAGGGAGAAACGTATGGTTACATGGATTTGTTCGGTTGTATCAGACCCGGACGATCAAGAATTTCTCATCGAATTGTATGAGGAATTTCAGGAGTTGATGTTTTCCGTCGCCAGACGGTATAACAACAACTGGATGAGCTGCGAGGATATTGTGCAAGAAAGCATTTTGCGAATTATTGACAAGCTGGATGTTTTGCGCAGGAAACAACGCAGTGTACAAGCGGCGTATATTGCCATGGTCGTGCGAAATATCGCCATCAATATGTTAAAGCATGAAGATGTGATAAAAGCTCGTGCGGCAGAGGTTTCAGAGCACGAGCCAACGGCACTGACGCTGGATGAAATATTGATTGCGCGGGAAAATGCGGAAGCTCTGGTACAGGCCTTGCAGCGATTGTCCACAGCAGAACAGCTGCTGCTGGAAGGAAAATATATGCTGGAGTATTCTGACACATATCTTGCCAAGCAGATTGGCTGTCAGCCAAAAAGTGTTCGCATGAAATTGACTCGTGCGCGAAGACATGCGCTGCAAGAGATGCAAAAAATTATCAAAGGAGAGGAATTGTCATGAAAAACCGGGAAGATTACCAGGAACAATTGGAGGATGCTGTCACTGGGCTGCTGATGCATGAATGGATAGAGAGTGAAGGAAGACGAGCATTGGAGGAGTACCAAAAAGCAAAAGAAGAGGGAACTCTTGAACCGGTTCCAGAGGAATCCAGTCAGCGCATGATCGCGTTTATTCACAAGCAATTTCGGAAGAAAAGACGCCAGCAGCTGTGCAAAACCATGCTTCGTGTCATGCGGTATTCTGCGGCGGCAGCTTGTGTGCTGCTGACGGTTGTGTCGGTAACGGCGTTTGCGTCCTCTCCGACATTTCGGCAGGATGTTCTGTCATTGGTGACAAAACAGACGGAAACCGGAACAGACTATTCATTTTCGGATGGACGCAATCAGGCTATGCCGTCTGAATACACGGAGACAACTGTGCAAAACTTTACGGTGAACTGGCTGCCAGATGGCTTGGCTTTTCAGAAAGAGGAACGCACACAAGATACCATCGTCGATACTTTTTCTGCGGCAGACGGACGATATTTGACGATACGCAAAGTGACAGGAGCTGCCACGACGGTTTCCGTGGACACAGACGGCGCAGAGATTTCTCAGGCGAAGATTCACGGAAATACCGCACAGGTGGCGGAAAAAGAAGATATGGTGACGGTGACGTGGACGGATACACAGCAGGTGTCGATCTATTGCGTGACAGCGCAGGGCATCGACACGCAAGATGTCCTGAAAACAGCCAAACAGCTTGCGTGAGGAGACAGGATGAAACGAAAAATCAAACAGAGTGCGGCAGTTCTTCTTGCTTTGGGTACGCTGAGCAGTACTGCGTGGGCACATGAACCGGAATCGAACAGCTGGGAAAATTTTTGCTATGCCATGCAGGCAGAGGCTGATCCGGATGTAATCAAACAAGCACCGCCGCCGGATGTCACACCGTTTCAAAAGGCACAGCCGATTGCACCGAGCATGACACAGGTATTTTGTACGATTCGCGTGATGGGAACGCAAGTTTATTGCGGTGCCATGGTTGGTTTGCAGCCGGAATACATGAGCGTGATGAAATTACAGCTGCAAAAAAGCAAAGATGGCAAAGCATGGGAAACACAAGAATCTTGGACGGTAGCGGATCATCTTGCTTCGCAAATGGTGAGTGTGCCTCCGTTTGCGTATCAGTATCGTTTGCGTGTTGTCGTGGATATTTACTCGACAGAGGGCGAACGGGTCAAACAGATCGAAAAATTTTCTTCTTGCGTGTGGGGATGATACCAGACAGATAAAAATTTTTCCTTTCGGACAGGGAACGCCGATTTCTGCGCCAGACATCTTGTATACTAACAGGTACACGGAGGTGGCTGAGGGATGCGCGTGGTGTATCTGGATGTGCTGTTCGTGCTGAATTTTGCGATGGATTATTGCATCCTGCGCTGTGCATCCGCGCTAAGCGGCAGACCTGCTGCGGTTTGGAGGCTGAGCCTTGCGGCGGGCTTTGGTGCGCTGTATGCCGGCGGGTGTGTGGTCTTTCCGCCGCTGTCTGTTCTCCCTGTGCGCATCGCGTCCGGCGCCGTCATGGCAGGAACAGCATTTTCTATTCGCCATATGCGTCTGCTCGTGCGGCAAACACTGCTGGTGCTGCTGGTGGCGTTTGTGTTTGGCGGCGTAGCGGTAGCATTGGAGCAACTGAGCGGAACGCCTCTTATGCAAAATGGTGTGTTGGTGGTACAGGTTTCGCGGCGGGTATTGGCGGCATCAGCATTGCTGGCATATGGCCTCAGCTGTTTCGTCTTTCGCAATCAGGCAAAGGATAATCGGCCGTGCGGTGAATCGGTTTGCATTTGCTGTGAAAAACAGCAAGTGCAGGTGTTTTTGCTGGTAGACAGCGGCAATACCTTGCGGGATCCGATGACGGGAAAGCCGGTGCTGCTGCTGACACGAGATGCCGCCATGCGTATTTTGCCGGAACAGCAGCGGTTTATCGCGCAAAGTCTCAAACAGGACAATGCTGCCGAGCTGGTGCAGCAGGCACAGCAGCATGGCGTGAGGGGATGGCGGCTGCTTGCGTTTCACAGCGTAGGCGGCGGGGGATTGCTGCCGTGCTTTCGACCTCGTGCCGTTGTGCGGGCAGATGGCAGTGCCTATGACTGCATGGTGGCTGTTTCCGTGGCAGATATTGGCTCTGGAGAATTTGACGGACTCATTGGACCGTGAAAGGAGAAGGGTATGCGAATTTGGGAAAAGCTGCGGGAAATGTTGTGCCGACTGGGATTGTTCCCATCGGAAAAAGGGATTTTTTACATTGGAAGCCCGATTGTTTTGCCGCCGCCGCTCACGGCAAAACAAGAACAGGAAGCGGTGTGGGGCTTTCAGC
>NZ_JBNMHC010000240.1:0-3520 GCF_050872565.1 Butyricicoccus sp.
CAAAAAAGAAAATATGTTTCATATCAAATCTCCTGTTTGATAATATAAGACTTGATATGAGTGTATCAGATTTTATCTGTTCCTGCAAGTTTAGAGCTGAGATTCTAAGGTGCGGCGCAGTTTGAGCAGAGCCTTTTTTTCAATACGAGAGATGTATGAACGGGAGATCGCATATTGTTTGGCGGTCTCGCGTTGGGTGAGCGGCGGTTGACCAGTCAGACCATAACGCAGACGAATAATTTCTCGTTCTCGCGGCTCCAAGGTTTGCATTGCACGAAACAGAAGCTGGCCTTGATCGCTGTTATCTACTTGCTCTAAGCCGTGGTCATGGCTGGATAAGACGTCCATCAGAGACAAAGAACTGCCGTCACCGTCTTGCTCCATCGGTTCATCCAGAGAAATATCTCCGGCATATTTTTTGACTGCACGGAAGTGCATGAGGATTTCATTTTCAATACAACGAGAAACATACGTGGCAAGGCGCACGTTTTTATCCGGATCAAACGTAGAGACGCCTTTAATGAGTCCGATGGTGCCGATAGAAATCAAATCATCGGTGTCTGAAGAAGCAGCATAATATTTTTTGACGATATGTGCGACAAGACGAAGATTGTGTTCAATGAGCATTTCACGGGCCTGTGTATCACCGTTTCGCATGGCTGCAATACAGGCAGCTTCCTGCTCGGCACTGAGCGGGCGGGGAAACGAGCCGGAGGGAGAGGAAACACGCAGAATACAAAAGGCAGCACCACAAATCAGTGCCGTTGTGAGGGAAATCAGCATACAATCACCTTCCATTTCGGAATGCTTTAGCATATGCTGAGAAAAGTTGTCTGGTGCATTGCTGGTAAAAAAATCATTGGCTCTGCAAAAAAGAAGAGGATACGATCATTCTTTGTCGTACTTTTCAATCAAACACTGATGTTCTTTGCTGTCCTTTTTATAGTTGATTGCAACAAGTAAAATATTTCCGGTGTACTCTAGAATGGAAGTGGGGTATTTTTTCTCCTTTATTTGCTGCATGGCGGTTTGCGCATTTTGATTCCATTTTAATTCTACAACGAGAGCTGGATAATCGGATTTGTATTCCGGCTTTGGAATAAACACAAAATCAGCAAATCCACGTCCGGTTGGCAGTTCACGAATCGGCTTAAAATAATATTGCATGGCACTCAAATAAGCGATTGCCAATACACTGCTCAATGAATTTTCATTATGATATTGAATCACTGAAACATATTCATTGTGAATTTTTTCTATTTGCGAAGCAACGGCTGAACCATCTAAATCCAGTGTGGCGTCAAGTAGTTTTTCAGATTCCTGTTGAAATAGAAGCATCTCGTTCCACGGCTGACATGCAACAGCGGTCGTCAATTCCTGACGGATTTCTTCATTCGGAATAAAAGCCGTTTTATTCGCCTGATTATAACTCAAGTATCCTAGATGAATCATATAGGTTAGGACGTCATCTTTGCTTTGAATGTTTATTGTGTCGTTTTTGAATGTCGCTGTATTGACTTTGACAGATCCACCAGAGAGCATTTCAATAATGGCAGTTTTTAATCCATCATAATTTCGGTTAATAAGAGGGACAATGGCTTCATACGAAGCAGTTTCAGACCAATAGCTCTTAAATTCACGTTTTAACATTACGCTGACAACGGCTCTTGGATTGTAAACAGAATGAGAATTCAGTTGATACCCATCATACCATCGTTTTACTTCATCAAAATTCTGTTGGTATTTTTGGGATAGCTTTTGTACTTCTGTTTCGGTAAAGCCGATGTATGGAGCCAGCGCACTTGCACTCAACATGGTAAACTCATCAAAATTATTCAGCGCTGATTGGGTTGTTTCCTTTTTTATGGGAAGAATACCGGTAAGGTAGGCGAGCTGAATATATTTTGTTGGTTCTGTTCCCTTAAACAATCCTCTCAAAAAGTGAATATATTTATCCTGTGCTTTTTGATTGGTAGCTGCATCACGAATTAAAACATCCCATTCATCAATGATGATAATAAACTTTTGACCAGTCTTTTCTCGAACTCTTGACAGAGCATCCGGCAAATAAACAACATCAGAAGATAAAATGTCAGGATAAATTTCTCGCAATTCATCCAATACACTTTGCGTGATACATGGCACAACAGTTTCAGCATCATCACAGTTTGCCAAAAACCATTGGATGTCTATATGAATCGCATCATATTGATTGATATGTTTCTTAAAATCAGGACTTTTACTGATTTCAAGTCCTGAAAACATGGACTCGGATTTGGCACCCTTGCTGTAATATGCAGTGAGCATGTTTGCTGTATATGATTTTCCAAATCTTCGCGGACGGCTATTGCAGATGTACGCATCTGTCGTGCCAAGAACACTGTTTGTATATTGAAGCAAGCCGGTTTTGTCCACATATATTTTAGAATTCAACGCAACCTGAAATGCACTGTTGTCAGGATTTACAAATCTTCCCATACACGAGACTCCCTTCTGACGTGATGTTCCTTTTATTTTGATTTTATCATTGAATAGAAGAATTAGCAAGCTGATGGCTCTGATTTAACATGTGTTGAAAGATATACAGAAGTTGTCTGGTGCATTGCTGATAAAAAAACAACCAGCTCCGCGTTTTTTTGCGGAGCTGGTTGCTCTCAAGAGAAGTATTGGAAAAGGTGGTTTTTCGTATGATTAATGCAGAGCAGCAGCTTCATTCTTGTACTTGATGAAGGTAGAAGAACCATTCAATACGAAGTACAGAACAGTGAGGATGATTGCTACTGTTTTGTAGGTTGCAATTGCCATGCCGCCAGCGTATGTGACGATTGCGGAAATAACCATTGCTGCGAGCAGAATATAAGCAACTGTGGAAAGAATCTTCGGGAGACCGGAAGCAACTTCCGGCTTGTCAGCACCAGCTGCCATTTCTTTCTCTGCTTCTTCGTCAACCAGAGCCTTCAGCTCTTTCTGGAACTGTGCTTCTTCTGCTTCTTCCTTGCTGTAATCACCGCGAGCGCCCATGACACCGGCAAGAATGGTGTACAGAACAGCGGAGATAATCCATTCCGGAATGAAGATGAAGTTACGGTGCAGCAGACCGGTTTCTCTCATGGCAACAACGAACAGAATGCTGACTGCCCAAGTAATAATTGCTGCCCAGTTGATATTCTTTTCCTTGTACATTGCCCAGAAACGAGTATAGCCAATTTTTGGGAACAGAAAGTGCTCAACAATACAGATTGCACCAACACCGACAACTGCCCAACCAAGCATAGCAACGATGTCGCCAATATTTGTCATAGCTGGGAAGCAAGCCAAGATTGTCATGATGATACCAATGATATACGTGACATGTTTCTGCTTCATGTTTGGCAGAAGGGTATTCAGGGAAAGAGAGCAGCGATAAATGGTTGGATTTGCGGTTGTCCAACCGGCAATCACAACGGCACAAATACCAGCGAGACCTAATACGGTGTTGGTCACTGCGCCGGAGTCCAGCGTAGTCAGAGACAGACGCAGA
>NZ_JBNMHC010000241.1:0-3498 GCF_050872565.1 Butyricicoccus sp.
AAGGGCGGCATGACCAACTCGTTTGTACTCATCGTTGTCGCTATTGTGGCTGGTACATTGATCGGCTTGATTAACGGCTTGCTGCTGACTCGTCTGCACCTGCCGCATCCGTTCGTATCTACGTTGGGTATGAAAAACTTCCTGTGGGGCGCATCGCTTCTGGTCGTTTCTTCTCAGATGGTATCCGGCTTCCCGGACGGCGTCATGGCACTGGGTTCTTCCACCATCGGCGGCTTCCCGATCAGTTTCATCGTTGTCGTTATCATCTACATCATCATGCATATCCTGCTGACCCGCACTTCTCTGGGTCGCTCTATCTACTGTGCAGGCGGCAACATGGAAGCGACTCGTCTGTCCGGTATCAATGCACCGAACGTTCTGACATTCTGCTATGCGCTGTCCGGCTTTATGGCAGCTCTGGCAGGTATCGTATCCATCGGCCGTTCCGGCATCTGCAACGGTGCTAACGCAATCCAGCCGTATGACACCGATGCAATCGCAGCGTGTGTTATCGGCGGTGCATCCTTCATGGGCGGCAAGGGTACAATGATCGGCACCATGATTGGCGCTCTGATTATTGCAACCCTGCGCAACGGCTTCACCCTGCTGTCTATCGACTCCGCAGTACAGAACATGGTACTCGGTCTCGTTATTATCGGCGCCGTTCTGCTCGATGTCACCCGTGAGTCCATGGCTGTTAAAGCTCGCCGCAAGGAAGCTGCAGCTAAGGCTAAGTAAAAAATACATAGTTTCTCTTCTGGATATAGCGCCTTCGCTCTCTCGGGCGAAGGCGCTTTTCAGATCGAGAAGAAAGAAGGAAAATACATGAAAATCGTTGACAAAGGCGTATTAGATGCTTCGTTTATGGACTTTTCCACGCCGTCAGAATTTGCTCGGTCGGCGCTGTACTATTGCCCACAGTTTGGACACTTTTATTGTGAAAAGGGATATGATATTCAGAGAGAATATCTGGAACTGTATCTGCTCATGTATATTTGCAGCGGAACCATGACGATTGAAGTCAATGGCAAGAGTGTGACGGCGGGCAGCAATCAGATTGTGCTGATTGATTGCTATCAGAAGCATCGGTATTATTGCAATGGAGACACCGAATTTCTGTGGTTCCATTTTAATGGCAACAGCTGTGCACCGTATGTCAAATATTTGATTGATCGAAGCGGCATGGTGTATTTGGGAGAGGACTTTTTGCGACTCAAACAGGTCTTTTTGCGCATTATCTCCGAAGCACAGTCCAATGTCGGCAATGAACACCGAATTTCGCTGTATGTCAATCAGATTTTATGCCGCATGGCGGACAGCAAACAGCAGGTCAGCGCCATGAATGACTTGCTGCTTCCGGCTTTGGACTATATTCGCGTAGAATATGCCCACCCCATCAGCTTGGATGATTTGGCGGATTTGTGCAGCATCAGTAAGCCGCACTTGATTCGCTGCTTCAAAAAATATTTGAATTGTACGCCGCATGAGTATTTGCTGTCGTATCGACTCAAGCAGTCAAAACAGATGCTGATCGGCTCACAAAGCTCTATTGAGCAAATTGCAGAGGTATGCGGCTTTAACAGTGCATCGCATTTTACGCGCGCATTTCGCGGAGCAAACGGCATTACCCCATCGGAATTTCGCAGATTGCAGTTCTAATACGCTTGCTGTCTGAGTGGTTTCGTGTTACACTGATACCATAAGGCAGGAGAGGAGACGAGACCAATGGAACAGACATTTGAGCAGCTGTCTCAGCAGTTTCTTGCTCGGGCAGCACAGCAATACGGAGAACCTTATGTGATTCAGCGAGAAGTCACTTGCTGCGGCATCACATTTCCGATGATAGCGGGATATATCAAACGAGATGGACGGCATTTCCTTGGCATCAAGAGCGATTTATCGCAAGATGGTATGTGCGGAGAGACCTGCTATTTTCTGCGCTGTGAGACATTGACACAGGAATCTTGGGACACCTTGTGCGGGATATTTAAAAAGGTGCAGGACAGCACGGTTCCGGCGGATGACCCAGCGCATGTGTTTACATTGGTCAGTTTTGTCGTTGAGACCCATCGCGTTGACGCGGCGGTAAAGAAAAAAATTCGTCGTCTGCGCGATGAGCGCAATTATTCCGGCAGTCAGGGCGGATGGAGCAGCCTGCGCGTCTGCGTGCGGGAAGAAGAGTCTGACAGCTACTATTATAACGGCATGGGAAAAGCCGTGATGGAATGCTTGACGCGAGAGGAAATGCCGAAACCAAGAAAGAAGTTTTTGGGTATTTTCTAAATAGGAGGACAGAATCATGAAAAAAGGGTATCACAGCACGCAGAGCAAGGCATTCAATACCATTCCGCGGTCAGAATATTTGGGTGTTGTTTTGGGCTTTGCCATCGGTATGTTTTTGACCGGCGCGCTGCATTGGGACAATCGGATTTTGGAATTGGTCGGCGCCATTGCCGGTTTTGTTATCGGCTGGTGGATTGACGGAAAATACTATGCGGAAAAAGATATTCCGGCAGAACAGCTGGAAGCAGCAGAGGACAAAACGGAATAAGAAGATGACATCCGGTTCTCTAGAAACCGGATTTTTTCTTGTTGTTTCTATGCGAGTACGGTATAATAAAAGGAGATTGTACACCCTACTGGAATAGGAGAACGACTATGAGACTGAAAAAGGAAACGACAATGGTTCTCGCCGTAGATTATCAGGAAAAGCTGATGCCGGCGATGCACAACAAGGATGCCTTTATCCCGCGCACCTGCCTGCTGCTCAAGGGTCTGAAGGCACTGGATATTCCGATGATCGCATCGGAGCAGTACCCGAAGGGCCTTGGCTCGACGGTGCCGGAAATCAAGGAAGTCATGGGCACGGTGCCGTATCTGCCAAAGACGACATTTAGCTGCATGGATGATGCGGGACTGCGCACGGCTGTGGAAGCTACTGCGTGTGATACCGTTCTGCTGTGCGGTGCCGAGCTGCACATCTGTGTGCTGCAAACAGCTATGGATCTGATCGAAATGGGCAAGAAGGTTGTGCTGGTCGAGGACTGTGTCGGATCTCGGACGGCGCATGATATGGAAATCGGTTTGATCCGTGCGCAGCAAGAAGGCGTTCTGCTGACCACAGCCGAGGCGGTTTTGTTTGAATTGTTAAAGAATGCCTCCGGCCCGGTATTCAAAACGATTTCTAAGCTGGTTAAGTGATTCCGTTCGTAAACAGAAATTTAACATGCAATCGGTCCGTGTAAATTCTACTCAAATTTGTAACATCATGACAGCAAGAACAAGCAAAATTCCTGTAAAATCTGGCAGAAAACACATATACAAGCCAGACGATTGATGTTATAATGAACATCGTTAAGAAACAGATACTCTGATTTCTAAAGAGTTTTTTATATTTCATTTGAGGTGAATTACTATGCGTGACTGGTTAGTTGAACTTAGAAAAAGCAAGGGCCTGACTCAGGAAGTAACGGCTCAGAAGGCACATATTGCTCGTAG
>NZ_JBNMHC010000242.1:0-3491 GCF_050872565.1 Butyricicoccus sp.
ACGTCATTTTCTGTGATATACTGCATGACTTCCTGAAATGTATAGGTATTCATGACTCCTCCTGAAATAAAAACGGAAACGGACAGCAGGTAAAAAATAGCAAACCTGCTGTCCATTTATTATAGCACGAATGCGTCTGCGTGCCTATGCAGACAGTGTGCTGTTTTCGGGGTTACAGGCAAGTGTAGCCCATCAGGTATTCATCGACCTCTCGCGCACAAGCACGGCCTTCTGCGATGCCCCAGACAACGAGAGACTGACCGCGATGCATATCGCCAGCGGTAAATACCTTGTCAACATTGGTCTTGTAGCTGCCTTCTTCGGTCTTGACGTTGGTGCGCTGATTCAGCTCTACGCCAAACGCCTCAGAGACATACGGCTGGCTGCCGAGGAATCCGGCTGCGATGAGCAGCAGTTCACACGGAAGCGTCTGCTCGGAACCTTCTACCGGTACCATCATGAATCGACCGGTTTCTTCGTTCTTCTTGCTCTCCAGAGAGACAATGGTGACGGCACTCAGATTGCCGTTTTCATCCTTGTGGAATTCCTTGACGGTGGTCTGGTACAGACGCGGGTCATGACCAAACAGCGCGATGGCTTCCTCGTGACCGTAATCGGTCTTTTTGACGCGCGGCCACTGCGGCCATGGATTGCTCGGCAGACGCTGCTCCGGCGGCTCCGGCATCATTTCCAGTGCGGTGATGCTCTTGCAGCCGTGGCGGATGCAGGTGCCGATGCAGTCGTTGCCGGTGTCGCCGCCGCCGACAACGATGACATTCTTGTCCTTGGCAGAAATGTTCTTGCCATCCGTCAGGTTGGAATCCAGCAGGCTCTTGGTATTTGCCCGCAGGAAATCTACAGCGAAGTGAATGCCGTTGGCATCGCGTCCCGGATTATTCAGGTCGCGCGGATTAGATGCGCCGCAGCACAGAACAACAGCATCGTAATTGTCCAGCAGCTCCTGTGCCGGAATTGTGTTGCCGATGTCTGCATTGGTGATGAAGGTCACGCCTTCTTTTTTCATCAGATTGACGCGGCGGTCAATGTACTGCTTTTCCAGCTTCATGTTCGGAATGCCGTACATCATCAGACCGCCAACGCGGTCAAAACGCTCATAGACCGTGACGTTGTGTCCGCGGCGGTTGAGCAGGTCAGCGGTTGCCAGACCGGACGGACCGGAGCCGACAACGGCAATTTTCTTATCGGTGCGGATTTCCGGAATGCGCGGCTTGATTAAATTGTTTTCGTAGCCGTATTCAATCAGTGCCAGCTCATTTTCCTTGACGGTAACCGGATCACCGTTGGCGCCGCAGGTGCAGGCAGCCATGCACAGACCTGGGCAGACGCGGCCGGTAAATTCTGGGAAGGAAGCGGTCTTGCACAGACGTGCCAGCGCATGTTCCCAGTTGCCGCGATAAATCATATCGTTCCACTCCGGGATCAGATTGTGCAGCGGACAGCCGGAGTACATACCGGCGAGCTGCACACAGCTCTGGCAGAACGGCACGCCGCAGTTCATGCAGCGTGCGCCCTGCTTCTGGCGATCTTCTCGATCGAGGGGCGGGTGAAATTCGTTAAAGTTTTCAATGCGTACCAGAGGCTCGATTGCCGGGTTCTCTTCACGCGCATAGTCTAAAAATCCTGTCGGCTTACCCATGATTCTCGTCCTCCTTTATCCGTTCACAGATGCGTAGAATGCATCGATTTCAGCCTGTTCGTGGCTCAGACCCTTTTCTTCCGACTTGGCAATGGCCTTGAGCATTCTGTTGTAATCGTTCGGCATGATCTTCTTGAAGAACGGGATGTAGCTCTGGAAGTTGTCGAGGATTTCCTTGCCCTTGTGGGAGCCGGTTGCAGCGACATGCTGCTCAATCAGGCTCTTCAGTTCCTGAATATCATGCTTCTCTCGAACGGTGGAGATCGTTACCATGGACTTGTTCGCACGCAGATACAGATCGCGGTGCATATCCAGTACATAGGCGATGCCGCCGGACATACCTGCCGCAAAGTTCTTGCCGGTAGGACCGAGAACGACAACGCGGCCGCCGGTCATGTATTCACAGCCGTGATCGCCAACGCCTTCGACAACAGCGACAGCACCGGAATTGCGCACGCAGAAACGCTCGCCTGCAACGCCGGAGATAAATGCCTTGCCTGCGGTTGCACCGTAGAAGGCAACGTTGCCGATGATAATATTGTCTTCTGCACGGAACTTGCTGCCCTTCGGCGGATAGACGATGATTTTGCCGCCGGACAGACCCTTGCCGATGTAGTCGTTGGAGTCGCCTTCCAGCTCCATCGTCAAGCCCTGCGGAATGAAAGCGCCGAACGACTGACCGCCGCCGCCGTAGCACTTGATGCGGTAGGTGTCTTCCGGCAGGGAAGAGCCGTGCAGGCGGGTGATTTCACTGCCAAAGATGGTGCCGAGTGCGCGGTCTGTCGAGCTGATTTTCAGTTCAATGGACTGCGGCTTGCCAGACTTCAGGTTCTTGCCCATCTTCTTGAGGAAGACGGATTCGTCTACGGTATTTTCCAGATGGAAATCATATACATTCTTCGGATCGAAGTGACGTTCCGGTGCATTGACATACGGATTGTCGAGAATCATAGACAGATCCACGGTATCCGCACGGCCGATGCGCATGTTCTTACGGCGCTCCAGCTTATCGCTGCGGCCGACCATTTCGTCAATGGTATGGAAGCCCAGACCAGCCATGATTTCACGCAGCTGGCGAGCGATAAACAGCATGTAGTTCTGTACGTGCTCCGGCTTGCCCTGGAATCGTGCGCGGAGCTTTGGATTCTGTGTGGCAATACCCATCGGGCAGGTGTCCAGATTGCACACACGCATCATGACACAGCCCATCGCAATCAGCGGGCCGGTAGCAAAGCCAAATTCCTCTGCGCCCAGCAGGCAGGCAATGGCAACGTCGCGGCCGGTCATCAGCTTGGAGTCTGCCTCGATGACAACGCGGGAACGCAGACCGTTCTGAATCAAGGTCTGATGGGTTTCTGCAACACCCAGCTCCCACGGCAGACCGGCATTGTGAATGGAGCTCTTCGGAGCGGCACCCGAACCGCCGTCATAACCGGAAATCAGGATAACCTGTGCGCCGCCCTTGGCAACACCTGCGGCAATCGTGCCGACACCGGCCTCAGATACCAGCTTGACATTGATGCGCGCCTTTCTGTTGGCATTTTTCAAGTCATAAATCAGCTGAGCCAAATCTTCGATCGAGTAAATATCATGATGCGGCGGAGGAGAAATCAGTGCTACGCCCGGTGTGGAGAAGCGGGTCTTAGCAACCCACGGGTAAACCTTTTTGCCCGGCAGGTGGCCGCCTTCGCCCGGCTTTGCGCCCTGTGCCATCTTGATCTGGATTTCGTCGCCGCTCATCAGGTACTGCGAGTTGACACCGAAACGACCGGAAGCAACCTGTACGATTGAGCAAGCACGCTCTGTGCCGTAACGGTCAGAAGGCTCGCCGCCT